>JBHAET010000251.1:0-13847 GCA_041855705.1 Neisseriaceae bacterium | reverse complement strand
GCAGCAAGGTTGAACACCTTGCGAGCATTTTCAACGCCGCAGACGGGGATTTTTGACCAAAAATACCGCCGTTGCGTTGTGTCAACAGACCCTAGGGTTTGTCATGCAGGCCATTGTGAAGACAAACCGGCGCACCCAAACGGCAGGCACCAGTTTGACCACACAGCAGCGGTGGACCAGGTTGCCAATATGCCGCAGATGAGGGTTTCGCACAGGTCTCTCTGCCTGCATTTGCCCTGTCATTTGCGCTATAATGCCGGCCATGATGGCCGATACCGTTCACCTCCCTACCCTGTCCCAATCCTACCGCGACGCCATGGCCAATGTGGCCGGCAGCGTGCATGTCATCACCACCGACGGAGCCGCCGGCAGTTGCGGCATCACCATGACCGCAGTGGCTTCGGTCACCGATGATCCGCCCACCCTGGTACTGTGCATCAACCGGCAGGCCGCCATCCAGCCGATTTTGCGCGTCAACGGGCGCTTGTGCGTCAATGTACTGGCCGCCGGCCAGCAAGACTTGGCCGAGCATTTTGCCGGTCTTACCGAATTGACACCGCAAGAGCGCTTTGAACAACATGTCTGGGCCAGCGGCCCCAGCGGACAGCCGCAAGTGGAAGGCGCACTGGCCCATCTGCACGGCCGGGTGGCTGAAGCACAAGACATGGGCAGCCACACTGTGTTTTATGTGCTGATTGAACACATTTCGGTCAATCCGGCCGCCGATCCGGCACTGCTGTATTTCCGCCGCCGTTTCTCCCAAACCGAGGCTGCCTGAAATCCGCAACCGGCCACCCGCCGGACAGACCCAACCGGCAACAGCTGTGCCTGCCACCACCCCCACATCTTGCCATGACGCTGCCACCGCACCTGACCTTGGCCCTGCAACGCTTTCAGGCAGCCTCGGCCCAGCCCGAAGCCTGCCAGCAGCGAATTTTGCACCACATCCTGCACACCCATGCCGCCAGCGACTTCGGCCGCCGTCACGACTTTGCCGCCATCCGTGATTATAAAGACTTTACCCAGCAGGTACCCCTGCGCCGCTACGAAGACTTTCTTCCGGACATCCAGGCATTGGCCGCTGGCCAGCCGGCAGTGCTCGGTTGCGAAGCGCTGGTGCGGTTTGAAGAAACTGGCGGCTCCAGCGGCGGCGCCAAGCTGATTCCCTACACCCCATCACTGCTGGCCGCATTCCGGCGGGCGGTTTTGCCGTGGCTGGCCGATCTGCTGCAACAACGGCCGCAGGCAGTGGCCGGCAAACTGTTTTTTGTCATCAGTCCGCCCACCCGCCACCAGCCGCAAACGGCGGGCGGTATTGCCATTGGCAACGGTGATGACCTGACCTATTTTGATGCCGCCACTGCCGCCTGGTTGCAACCGCGCACCCTGTTTCCCCCTGAACTGATGCGCGCCCAAACAGCAGCCGACTGGCAATGGCAATGTGCCCTCCTGCTGCTCAATACGCCCGATTTAAGCCTGATTTCCCTGTGGAGCCCCACTCTACTGCTCGGCGTACTGGACACCATGCAGCAACAGGCCGACAGCCTGCTCTCCAGCCTACCGCCATCGCGCCGTGCAACCGTGGCAAGGGCACTGGCACACCATCCGATTGACACCCAGGCACTGTGGCCGCAGCTGGCCATCGTGAGCGCCTGGGACAGCCATACCGCCGCCGCACCGGCCGTCACCCTCAGACAGCAACTGCCTCATGCCCATCTGCAAGGCAAAGGGCTGCTGGCCACCGAAGCGGTGAGCAGCATTCCGCTGACCGACAGCCGCTGGCCGGTATTGGCCTGCGACAGTCATTTCTACGAATTTGCCGATGCCGCCGGAAATCTGCATCTGCCTCAGCACCTGAAAACCGGCGAAGCTTACCGTTTGATTGTGACCACCCAAGGCGGCCTATACCGCTACGATACTGGCGACTGGGTCTTGATGCATGGGCGACACCAGCGGCTGCCGCAACTGGAGTTCATTGGCCGTGACAGCCTGGTCAGCGATTTGTGCGGTGAAAAGCTGACCGAAGCCTTTGTCCGCCAGGCCATGCAACAGGTTGATTCCCGCCTGCCACATACGGCCCTGCTGCAAGCCTGCCACAAGCCCGCGCCCCATTATTGTCTGCTGCTGCCGGCCACCCAGACTCACCGGCACGACTGGGCAAATCAACTGGACCTCGCTCTGGCCGCCAATCCGCAATACCGTCTGTGCCGCAGCCTTGGCCAGCTGGACTGCATCCGCATCCGCGCTGTTGATGATCTGCTGGCCTATGCTGCTGGCCACCACCACGCCAGCCAACGCCTGAGTACCCGTAAAATCCCGTTGTTGTTACCGCCCTGTGTTGAGTGACGGCTTGAAAATCCGTTCAGCTTCAGAGGTCTTTGCAAAACCCCCATCTGCAGCGCATTTGAAGCGTTGTGCGCTGCTCGCTCGTTTGCCTAACTCTATGTTATGTCTACACTCGCAGCGTGGTCTACGCCTTGAACTGCATCCACATCTGGCGGTTTTGCCAAGGTCTCCTTCAGGCAGCCTACACCACAATGACCGGCAATAAAAAAGCCTTTGCATGAAGCAAAGGCTTTTATACCGGCAATGTGTGTTATTTCAATTTGGTTTCTTTGTAAATAACGTGCTTGCGGGCCACCGGATCAAATTTTTTGATCTCGAATTTACCCGGCATATTGCGTTTGTTTTTGGTGGTGGTGTAGAAGTGACCGGTACCGGCTGAAGATTCCAGTTTGATTTTGTCGCGCATGACTCAGTTTCCTTAAATAAACAATCAAGCTTCGCCGCGCGCGCGCAAATCGGCCAATACGGCATCAATGCCGACTTTGTCGATGGTGCGCAAAGCTGCATTCGAAACACGCAGGCGCACCCAGCGGTTTTCACTTTCTACCCAGAAACGACGTGATTGCAGGTTGGGCAAAAAACGGCGTTTGGTTTTGTTGTTGGCGTGTGACACGTTGTGGCCGCTCATCGGGCGCTTACCGGTCACCTTACACACTCGTGCCATGGTGAAACTCCAAACTCATAAAATCGTAAAACGCGATTTATATCATAAAAAGCCTGTTTGATTCAAGCCTTGGGGCGCCAGTTTTACGCTGATCAGCGCCGCCGGCCGGGAGTGGGTGTGGTTTTTATGCCGCGCCCACTACCCAATCCGCTTCAGGCACCGCCTGCCACATCCACAGCCTGGGTGTCGGTTTTGGCTTTCAGGCCGCCGCCCAAGGCTTTGTACAGATCGGCCAGGTTTTCCAGCATGCTCAACTGATTGGCCAAAACCGTCATGTCGGCACTGTAACTGCTGCGCTCGGCATCCAATACATCCAGCGAGCTGTCCACGCCGTGGCGATAGCGCAAGTTAACCAACCGCAAACGGTCGTTATAGGCCTTTTGGGTGCGCACATTGGCTTCATATTGCTGCTGCAGGGTTTCACGCGCCACCAAGGCATCGGACACATCCTGGAAGGCTGCCTGAACCGCTTTTTCATACGACGCCACCGCCGAATGCTGGCTGATTTTGGCCACATCCAAGCTGGCCTTCAAACTGCCCCAATTAAAAATCGGCAGATTGATGGTGGGCGAAAACGCCCAAGTCCGGTTGCCGGCGCCGAACAGGCCGCTCAACTCGGTGCTGCCGGTACCGATGGTGCTGGTGAGGCTGATGCTGGGGAAGAAGGCGGCACGGGCCGCGCCGATGTTGGCATTGGCCTTGCGCAAATCATGTTCCGCCGCCCGGATGTCGGGACGGTTGAGCATCACCTCCGAAGTCAGCCCGGCCGGCAAACGCTCGATGCTGAACTGGCGGCTCAACGGCAAGCCGGCCGGCAAATCATCCGGCAACTGGCGGTTGATCAGCACCGCCAAGGCATTGCGCGCCTGCTCGCGGGCGCGCAGGGCGGCCGCATAATCGGCCTTGGCCGATTCAATCAAAGCCTCCATCTCCCGCAGGCTGACGGCGGAAATCACACCGGCACGGTGCTGCAACTGGTAGAGCTTGTAGCTCTGCTCACGGGTTTGCAACACCTGCTGCGACAAGTTCATCGCCTCTTCGGCATAACGCTCGTTGAAGTAGGCTTTGGCCACGCTGGCCACCAGGCTCAAATGGGCCGAATCGCGTGCGGCTACGCTACTGAAATAGGCTTGCAGGGCGGCACGGTTGTTGCTGCGCGCCTTGCCGAACAAATCCAGCTCATACGAGGTCACGCCCAAGCCGACGCTGTAGGACGACGAAACATACGAGCGGCCGGTACTACTCAAATCCTGCGCCACGCGGGCCCGGTTGCCGCTGCCCGAGGCATTGATGCCCGGCAGCGAATCGGCGCGGGTAATGATGTATTGGGCGCGTACCGATTCGGCGTTCAGGGCGGCAATGCGCAAATCAGGATTGTTTTGCAGCGCCAGCCCGATCAAGGCCTTGAGCCGCGGATCGGAAAAATAATCTTCCCAGCCCAGCGCCGCTGCCTGAATGCCCGGCTCGGCCTGGTCGTACCGGAAGGTTTCCGGCACATCCACCTGCGGCTGCTGGTATTTCGGCGCCAGGGTACAGGCCGACAAAGCCACCGCAACTACCACGCCGGTCAAGGCCGGTTTGAATACAATGTTCATCATGTGTTTCCTCAATCACAGGCAGCCTGACAGGCTGCCTGTGCACCATGTATCACTCATGGGTCCAACATGGTGCGGCCAAAAAGTTAATGTGTGTCCGGTTTGTCCGAATCATCCGTTGCGTGCTCGTCAATCCGGGCATGATGCACCGCGGCAAACTCCAGCTCATGCTGGCTGGGCTTGAAGATGCTGCGCACCAGTACATAAAACAGCGGCACCAAAAATACCGACAGCAAAGTACCGATCAACATGCCCCAGAATACGGCGGTACCGATGGCTCGCTGGCTGGCCGAGCTGGCACCGGAAGCGATGTACAGCGGCACCACCCCCAAGATGAAGGCGAACGAGGTCATCAGAATCGGGCGGAAGCGCAGCTTGGCCGCTTCCAGCGCCGATGCCACCGCACTCTTGCCCTCGGCCTGTAGGTCTTTGGCAAACTCGATGATCAAAATCGCGTTTTTGGCACTCAAGCCCATCACCGTGACCATGCCGATGGTGAAATAGATGTCGTTGCTGTAGCCGCGCATCAGCGCCCCCAGTCCGACCCCCAAAATCCCCAGCGGCACCACCAGAATCACTGCAAATGGTATCGACCAGCTCTCATACAGCGCCGCCAGCACCAAAAATACTGCCACGGCGGCAAAACTGTACAACAGAATGGTTTGCGACGAACCTTTGGCTTCTTCGCGCGACTGGCCGCCCCATTCCAGGCTGTAACCGTCCATTTCATCCACCAGGCGCTGTACTTCGGCCATCGCCTCACCGGTGGATTTGCCGGCAGCCGGCGCACCGGTCAGCTGCATGGCCGGATAACCGTTAAAGCGCACGCTTTGCTCCATGCCGGTGGTCCACGATACGGTGGCCACGGTGGACAAGGGCACTTCCACACCGTCACCATTGGGCACCGTCAGGGCCAGAATGTCATCCGGCTGCATCCGCGCCGGCGCATCGGCCTGCACAATCACCCGCTGCAAACGGCCCTGGTTGGGGAAGTCGTTGACATAAGACGAACCCAGGGCAGTAGCCAGCACGCTGCGGATGCTGGAAAAGCTGATGCCTTGTGCGGCGGCGGCTTCGCGGTTGATGTCGATCTTCAGCTGCGGCGCATCCTCCAAGCCGCTGGCACGGGTGCTTTGCGGATTGAACATCGACGCATTGCCGCGCATTTTGCCCAGCAATTCATTGCGTTTGGCCACCAAAGCCGCATGGCCCTGGTTGTTGCGGTCTTGCAGATAAAAGCTGAAGCCCGAATCATTGCCCAATTCCATGATCGGCGGCGGATTAATCGCCAAACCAAAACCGTCACGCACGGTGCCCATCAGCGCACCGGTGATTTTATTGGCCACCGAAGCCGCATCACTGCCCTTGGTGGTCCGTTCATCCCAGTCCTTGAGCATGATGAAACCCATGGCCATGTTCTGGCCGTTGCCCGAGAAACTGAAACCGGACACGGTGATGATGTTTTCCACTTCCGGCATCGATTTGGCTACCTGAGTGACCGTTTCCAGCGTCGCATTGGTCCGTTCCACCGTGGCACCGGCCGGCAACTGCATGGTGGCCATGATGAAACCCTGGTCTTCCGACGGCAAAAAGGCAGTCGGCAGGCGCGTAATCAGCAAGGCGGCAGCGGCACCCAAGGCCAGATACACCACACCCATCGAAACGGTGCGCCGTACCACACTGCCCACCACGCCGGCATAACGGTTGGTGCCTTTGTCGAACTGACGGTTAAACCAGCCGAAAAAGCCTTTTTTCTCGGCATGCTGTCCTTTCGGAATCGGCTTCAGGAAGGTGGCACACAAGGCCGGGGTCAGCGACAGGGCCAAAAAGGCGGAAAACGCAATGGCAAACGCCATGGTCCACGAAAACTGGCGGTAAATATTGCCGGTGGCGCCGCTGAACATGGTCATCGGCACAAACACCGAAATCAGCACCGCGGTAATGCCGATCACCGCGCCGGAAATCTGTCCCATCGCCTTCTTGGTGGCTTCCTTGGGCGACAGGCCTTCGTGGGCCATGATCCGCTCCACGTTTTCCACCACCACAATCGCATCGTCCACCACAATACCGATCACCAGCACCATGGCAAACATGGTCATCACGTTGATCGACATGCCGAGGAAATAGATGGCGGCAAACGCACCCAGCAGCGATACCGGCACCACAATGGTCGGAATCAGGGTGTAGCGGAAGTTCTGCAGGAACAGGAACATCACCAAAAACACCAGCAGCACCGCTTCACCCAGGGTGTGGATCACTTTTTCAATCGACAGGGCGACAAATGTGGAAGTGTCATACGGCGCCACCCACTCCACGCCCGCCGGGAAAAACTTCTCCAGCTCGGTCATTTTGGTCTTGATGGCCTCTGCGGTGGCCAAAGCATTGCCGCTGTTGGACAGCGACACCGCCATGCCCGACACCGGCACCCCGTTCAAGCGCGCCGACGAACCGTAAGACTGGCTGCCCAACTCCACCCGCGCCACGTCTTTCAAATACACATTGCCGCCCCCCGTGGTGGTGCGCAGCATGATGTTGCCGAATTGTTCGGCGGTTTGCAGCTGGCCCTCGGCGGTAATGGTGGCGGTGATCTGCTGACCGGCACTCACCGGCGTGTCACCGATGGCACCGGCGGAAATCTGCGCGTTTTGCGCCGAAATGGCCGAGGTCACGTCCGAAAACGACAGGTTGTAGCCTTTCAGCTTCTGCGGGTCCACCCACACGCGCATTGCCCGTTGCGCACCGAACTGGCGCACATTGCCGACACCGTCAATGCGCTGCAATTCGGGGATCACATTGCGCTGGGCATAGTCGTTCATCTCCTCCACGCTTTTGGTTTCGGATTTGAGCATCACCACCATCAGGAAGTTGGACCGCGCCTTGGAGACGGTGACCCCGTTTTGCTGCACCGACGAAGGCAGCAAGGCGGTCACTTCCGACAACTTGTTCTGCACATTCACCTGGGCAATGTCTTCATTGGTTTCCGGCGTAAACGACAAGGTTACCGTGCCGCTGCCGCTGGAGTCGGCCGAGGTGGTGATGTAATCCAGCCCTTCCACCCCGTACATATTGCGCTCGATCACCGCCAACACACTGTCTTCCATCACCTGGGCCGAAGCACCCGGATAGGTTGCGGTCAGGGTGATGGTGGGTGAAGCCACCGACGGATACTGCGAAATCGGCAAACCGCGAATGCCGATAACCCCGGCAATCATGATGAAAATGGCGACCACCCAGGCAAAAATCGGGCGGTCAATAAAAAACTTGGCCATATCGGACTACCGCCTTTCTTATTGGGCAGCCGAAGCGGCCGAAGCGGCTTTCGGTGCCGAAGCGGCAACCGGAGCCGCCGGTTGTGAAGCGGTCGCAGCCTGACCGGCTGCCGGTGCGGAGGCACTGGCGCTGCCCATTTCCTTGGGCTGCACCTTCTGCGCCCCGCTCATGCCGGCGATCATGGTGCCATTGACAATCACCTTGTCGCCATCGGCCAAACCGCCACTGATGATCCAGTTGTTGCCGTTTTGTCCGGCAATCGTCACCGGCTTGGGCTGCATCGCCCCTTCGGCATTGACCACCAGCACAATGTCGTTTTGTCCGCGGGTCACCGCCTGTTGCGGCACTTCATAACCTTTCTGCACCTGGGCCTGCGGCAAACGCACCCGCACATACAAACCGGGCAGCAACACATTGTCATCGTTCGGCACTTCTACCCGCAACGACACCTGACCGGTGGTTTCGTCCACCGTGGGGTCGGCAAACAGCAGGCGGCCTTTTTGCGGATAGGTGCTGCCGTCTTCCAGCAACACGTCCACTTCCACCGCGCCATTCACGGCCGACAGCTTGCCCTCGGCAATGTCCCGGCGCAGTTTCATGGTATCGGTGGCCGACTGGGTCACATTGACATACATCGGATTGGTCTGCTGGATGCGCGCCAGCACCGTGGTGCCGCCGGCAGTAACCAGATTGCCTTCCGATACTTCGGAACGGCCGATATAGCCGGAAATCGGCGCGCTGATGCGCGCATAATTCACGTTTACCTGAGCCGAACGGATGGCGGCGCGGGCCGAGCTGACACTGGCTTCGGCCGAGCGTTTGGCGGCCACCGCCGCATCATATTCCTGCTTGCTGATGGCATCGGCTTCCACCAAGGGGCGGTAGCGCGCCAAATCGGCATTGGCCTTGGCCAGTGCCGATTCGGCCGAAGCCAGTTGCGCCCGGGCGCTTTCCAAACTGGCCACATAGCTGGCATTGTCCAGCTGGTACAAAGGCTGGCCGGCCTGAACATAACTGCCTTCCTGGAACAGGCGGCGCTGGATGATGCCGGTTACCTGGGCACGCACTTCCGAAGAACGGTGCGACTCCAGCCGGCCCGGCAACTCGGTGCTGATGGTGATGTCTTTCGCCTTCACCGTCACCACCTCCACCACCGGCAACGGCGCCTCGCCCTGTTGCTGCTGCTGACCGCAGGCGGCCAAGGCCAGTGCCGCCGTGACAATCAGGACGCTGCCACGTCGGCGCAAGAATGGAGAAGCTGTTTTCATGAGTCCGAACCCTCTTTGCATTTTGGAAATTAACATTTTGAAATAAATCTGTGCCCCACCAAATCAATGTGGACAGCACCGGCATCAATGGGAACAACGCTTTTCAGGCAGCCTGCGATCATCAAAGGCTGCCTGAAAAGCGTGCACGCCGGCCGGCGGCATTTTGCTGTTTACGCCGCAGATTATACATGCAACAATGTATGTAAACCAAGAACGTCTTTCGGGCACCAATACTAAAAAAATGTAAACACCGCCACCATGCGCAAAACCAAAGCCGAAGCCCAACAAACCCGCCAAGCCCTGCTGGATGCTGCTCTCGACGTGTTTTACCGTCGCGGGGTCGCGCATGCCTCATTGCAGGAAATTGCCGCTGCCGCCGGCTTGACCCGCGGCGCCCTGTACTGGCATTTCAAAAACAAGGAAGACCTGCTGGATGCCTTGTTCCAGCAATTTTGCTCCGATCTGGACCGCCAGTTCGACGCCGATCTGGCCGCCGCCACCCCCGATATCTGGCACAACCTGCACACCAGCACCATTCAGGTTCTGTACCGGCTGGCCGATGATCCGGCGTTTCGCAAATTCGGCCACATCATCCACCTCAATTGTGAACACACCGAACACAACCACACCATCACCGGCCTGTTGCACCAGTATCGCGATTTGTGGCACCAGCGCCTGCGCTCGGCGCTCAAACTGAGCCTGGCCCAAGGCAATCTGCCGCCGAACACCGATATTGAACTGGCGGCCTTTGCCTATCACGCCACCCTGAAGGGCATCATGGATTTGTGGCTGATGGCCCCGCAATCGCTGGACCTCAAACACACTGCGCCCAAACTGATTGCCGCCTGCAGCAAGCACTTGCTGCCCAGTCCGTATTTGCGCAACGCCCCATCTGCCCCCACCGAGACCTTTGCAAAATATCCAGATGTGGATGAAGTTCAAGGCGCAGCAACACAGCGAGTGCAGACATAACATATCGTTAGGCAAACGAGCGCGCAGCACACAACGCAGAAATTCGCCGCAGATGGGCATTTTGAAAGGTCTCAGGCTGCCTGAATCGGTTTCAGGCAGCCTGTTTGCTAGGAATGTCGTCTAGAATGCTGGCGAAGCGGTTTTTGCCTCAAACAAACCGCTTCGCCAGCCCATGGTCAACAGGTTCTAAAGATTTTCTCACCAGCGCGGGCAAATTCAGTCAATACCATATTCAATGGTCACCACCAGGCGCACCTTTTTATCGACGGTGCGTTTGTCGTAGGTGCCGCCATAGTCGCTGTCTTCATTGTCGCTGTCTACCGCCGACAAAATATTGAACGCACCCTGCGAGGCACTGCGCATCATGCCCACCTTCACCTTGCCGGTTTTGGCAAACTCCTCGGCACGCACATGGGCATCGGCGGTGGCCTGGGCAATCAGGTCGCGCTTGATGCTTTCCAGATTGCTGAGCAGGTATTGCGGGTCTTCAAAGGTGAAGGCATCGTTTTGCGCCTTCAGGTTTTGCAATTCGGTCAGCGCCTGCTGGATGCGCGGCAAATCGCGGCTGCTGACAATCAGGTTTTGTACCGCCACAAAACCGTTGCGACGGGTACGATAGCGCCCTTCTTCGTCACGGTATTCCTCGTTGTGCTCCGATACCTGCAGCGAGCCGCTGCGCACATCGGCCGCCATGAAACCCTGCTGGGTGAGGAAGGCATTGAGCTTGACCGCCTGCGCCTTGGCCTGGTTCATCGCCTCGCCGTAGTCGCCGCCCCACACCGACACCCCGACCGTCCATTCGGCCATATCGGCCTGATACGGCGCTTCGGCCAAACCCTTTACCGTGATGGTGCCCGGCTGGCGGAAATTCTTGAACTGCACGCCCAATACAAAAGCAGCCGCCACCATGCCAATCGCCAATACGCCACCCAGTGTCACCCAGGCACTCTTGCTGTTTGCAGTCATTGCATTCTCCTGCGGTGTCGCCGGCAATCCCCCTAAAAACCGGCACCCGCTTGATGACAGATTGGCTGCCTGAAAAACGCTTTCAGGCAGCCTGCCGGTTTCAGTCGTCGTTACGCACCCTGAGCAGCATCACCGGAATATCGGCCCGGCGCAATACGCCCTCGGCTACTGAACCCATCAGCAAATGCATCAGGCCGGAAAAACCGTGGGTGCCCATCACCAACAAATCAACGCCGTGTTCGCGCGCATCTTCCAGCAGCAAATCGGCCACCTTGTCGCCGGCACTCTCCAGCACCGCCACTTCGGCACTCACCTGTTGTTCGGCCAGCAGGGAACGGGTACGCTGCAACACTTTTTCACCGGCAGCGGCAATCGCCTTGCGCACTTCTTCCGATTGCAGATAGCCGGTACCGCCCCAACTGAACTGGGCCAGATCCACCACATGCACCGTACGCAAGGCCGCACCGCTGAGCTTGCTCAACTTGACCGCTTCTTCCAGGGCGCGCAGCGACGCCTGGCTGTCGTCCACCGGAACCATGATTTTCTGATACATCGCGCTCTCCTTAAAATTGTCCAAACGGGTTGCCGCATGCGGCAGCCAATGACCGCCGCCGTCACTTGCAGATTAGCACAGATTCCGCCACCTGCCCCGGCCAATGCCCCGAAGCCGGCAAAAAAGTGCTAACATCAGCACCGTTTTTGACCCAACACAAACAACATGAGCCGCATCCAAATTACCCTGCCCGAACGGTTTGTTTTTGCCACCGACATCACGGTGCAGATTGGCGACATCAACTACGGCAACCATTTGGCCAACGATGCCGTGCTGCGCCTGTGCCACGAAGCCCGGCTGCGCTTTTTGCAATCCCTGGGCTTTAGCGAAATGGATGTTGCCGGTGCCGGCCTGATCATGGCCGATGCCGCCATCCAGTTTCAGGGCCAGGCGTTTTACGGCGATGTGCTGCAATTCGAACTGGGGGTCACCGACATCGGCCGCGCCGGTTTTGCCCTGATTTACCGCATCCGCCGTGCCGCCGACGGCGCCGCCATTGCCTGCGTCAAAAACGGCATGGTGTTTTTCGATTATGCCCAACAAACCGTGGCCCGTACTCCGGACGCCTTCAGCGCCGCGATTGCCGCCGCAGAAAGCCTGTGATGAGAAACTATCCGCCCAACAGCCCCGAAGCCATGGCCCGCATCATCGTGTTGTGCATGCTGGCCGACAGTGACCTGGATCCCAGCGAACTGGACGATGTCCATTTGCAGCAAATCGTGGACAGCACCGGCCTCAACCACCACCAGTTGATGCTGGTGCTCAAGCACTATCTGGAAGACATTGCCGCCGACGCAAGCGGCCACGAGCGCATCAACCTGCTGCAGCCCGAACGGGTGAACCGCCTGCTGGATGACGTGACCGGTCATGGCGAACGCCTGCGCACCCTGGCCACCGCCTTGAGCGTGTGCAAGGCCGACCATGCCCTGAATCCGCCGGAGTTGGCGGTATTCCGCCACATCATGCAGCACTGGCAAATGGACATCACCGATCTGGCCGCCGAAATCGGCCAGCCGCTGCCGCCGGCCGACAAACAGGTGTGAGCGCCATGTGGCACGCCCTGCCCGACTTTCTGACCCACAAGCAGCAACAGGGCCAGTCGCCGCACACCCTGGCCGCCTACCGCCGCGACCTGGCCCAGTTGCAGCAGCTCATCGGCCACCAATCGGTGCCCGACCGGCTGCAACTGGTGGCAGCGCTGAAAAAACTCAGCGCCCAGGGCAGCCATCCGCGCAGCATGGCCCGCAAACTCAGTGCCTGGCGCAGTTTTTTCCAATACCTGCTGGCGCGCGGCCTGTTGGCCGAAGACCCCAGCGCCGGTCTCAAACCACCCAAAGCACCGGAGCGCCTGCCCAAGGCGGTACCGGCCGAATTGCTCAACCGCCTGCTGGATGCCCCGATTGACGATGAAGCACTGGCACTGCGCGATCAGGCCATGTTCGAATTGCTGTACGGCAGCGGCCTGCGGGTCAGCGAGCTGACCGCCCTGGATGTGGCACATGTGTTGCTGGATGCCGGCTGGGTCGAAGTACAGGGCAAGGGCGGCAAAAGCCGCCAGGTGCCCTTGGTCGGGCACAGCATCACCGCCCTGCGCCGCTACCTGCCGCAGCGGCATGCGATTGCCGGTGAAACCGCGCTTTTCACCAACCGCCACGGTCGGCGCATCAGCAGCCGCCAGGTGCAGAACCGCCTGCGGCAATGGGCCTGGCAACAAGGCAGCGACCGCCACCTGTCCCCGCACATGCTGCGCCACAGTTATGCCAGCCACCTGCTGCAAAATGCCGGCGACATCCGCGCGGTGCAGGAATTACTCGGCCACAGCAGCCTGTCTACCACCCAGCAATACACCCGCCTCGACTTCGATCACTTGGCCGGCATCTACGACCAAACCCACCCACGGGCCAAACGGCGCGGTTGAGACACACGGAGACCTTTGCAAAACCTCCAGATGTGGATGCACTTCAAGGCGTAGCAGCACAGCGAGTGCAGACATAACTTGAGCTTAGGCAAGCGAGCGAGCAGCACGCAACGCAAAAATGCGCCGCAGATGGGGGTTTTGCAAAGGTCTCACACGGCGCGGAAACGCATTAATAAAGGCTGCCTGAAAACATTTTCAGGCAGCCTTTTGCATGATGCCGATCTGCACCATCACACAATCTGGAACTGGGTGTGTTCCAACTGTGTGTTCGGGTTTAGCTGGGCAAACTGCACCG
>JBHAET010000250.1:0-2995 GCA_041855705.1 Neisseriaceae bacterium | reverse complement strand
TTGCCGGTTTGCGAGGCCGACACAATCCGTACCCGACGCGCTGCCACCGGCGTCGCCGCTGCGGCCGGCAGTACCTCTGCCGCCAGCACGGCAGACTGCTGGCTCTGCGCCCAGGCATACCCCGACAACCAAGCCAGCTGGGTGGGCGACAAAGCCGCCAGTTGGGCGGCCAATTCGGGAACAATAGGTAAATTCATGATGGTTTTCCGGTCACGGGGCCGGGCAGAAAGCTGTTTTCTTGCAGGCATCCGGTCCGGTGGCACCGGTTACGGTGATGCCCAAGTGCCGATACCGGCGAAAACATGCCCCCATCCCGACGCCAATATTCAGGCAGGGTCTGTGCAAACAGTCGGCGATGGTAACAATGCCGGCCATGCTTGAGAAAGAAGATGATGGCATTTGTTTAGAAGCAGCGGGAATATGTCCGGCGTCGGCACGCACCCTGATGCCGCACTGCAAAACATGACGCACTGTAAAGTTATTTGACAAATGTGTGAACTTTTCAAAAAATAAGCCGTTTGCCAGCCATCGGCCTGCGCACACGACTGCGCGGCCGATGCCGATGATTCCCGACCTTAGCTTAAGGACACCTCCATGAACACAATCCGCACCCTGTCCACCCAACCCCGCCACCTATTGCTGGCCCTGAGCCTGGCATTCGGCCTGGCCGCCTGTGGCGGTGGCCAATCATCGCAGCCGACAGCCGGCAGCGCTCCACAGGCGGGCAGCCAAACCCAGGCCGGCGAGTTGGCCGACAAACAGGAGGTAGTGATCAACAACGGTGCCGAGCCCGAATCGCTGGACCCGCACAAAGTGTCCGGTGTTCCCGAATCCAATGTGCTGCGCCAAATGCTGGTCGGTCTGACCAGCACCGACGTGGACGGCAACACCATTCCCGGCATGGCCGAATCGTGGGACAGCACCGACAACCGGGTATGGATCTTCAAGTTGCGCGATGCCAAATGGTCCAATGGCGACCCGGTCACCGCCAATGACTTCGTGTACAGCCTGCGCCGCCTGGTGGATCCGGCCACCGCATCACCCTATGCCAGCTATGCCGAAGACGCGAAAATTGCCAACGCCGCCGCCATCATCAATGGTAAGGCCAAGCCCGACACCCTGGGGGTGAAGGCAGTGGACGACAAAACCCTGGAAATCACCCTTGACCAACCGGTCCCCTATTTCCCGGACATGCTGATTCACACCTCCATGAAGCCGGTAAACCCCAAAGTGGTGGCGCAACACGGCGACAAATGGACCGCCCCGGAAAACATGGTGGTCAACGGCGCCTACAAACTGGGCGAATGGGTGGTCAACGGCCACATCACCTTGCTGCGCAATACCGAATATTTTGATGATGCCAAAACCACCATCAACAAAATCACCATGCTGCCGATCGCATCGCCGCCCACCGACATGAGCCGCTTCAAGGCCGGTGAAGTCGATTTCACCTACAACGACATTCCCAGCGAGCAATTTGCCGCCCTGAAACAGGAACTGGGCGATCAGGTCAAAGTGGCGCCTTATCTGTGCACGTATTATTACGAGTTCAACCACACCAAGCCACCATTTGACAATGCCAAAGTCCGCCAGGCACTGAAACTGGCGCTGGACCGCGAAACTGTGGCTGAGAAAGTATTTGGCCGCGGCGAAACCGCCGCCTACCAGTACACCCCGCCCGCAGCACAGGGCATGAAAGACTTTGTGCCGGAGTGGCAGGCCTGGGACAAGGCCCAGCGGGCGGAAGAAGCCAAGAAACTGTTGGCCGAGGCCGGTTACGGTGCCGGCAAGCCGCTGAACTTTGAGCTGCTGTACAACACCAACGAGAACCACAAAAAAGGCGCGGTGGCCGCCGCCGCCCTGTGGCAGGAAGCCCTGGGCAAGGATGTGATCAACATCACCCTCACCAACCAGGAGTGGAAAACCTATCTCGACACCCGCCGCACCCAGAAACACCAAATGTCGCGCGGTGGCTGGTGCGCCGACTACAACGAAGCTTCCAGCTTCCTCAACACCTTCAAATCCGACAGCTCCAGCAACTACGGCAAATACCAGAGTGCGGAATTTGACCAGCTGATCGCCAAGACCCTGGAAGCCGGAGTCACCCCCGAACAGCGGGCCGACCTGTACCGGCAGGCCGAAGCGGTGCTGGACAAAGATGCCGCCACCGTGTTTGTGTTCCACTATGTCAGCGCCCGGCTGGTGAAACCCCATGTCGCTGGTTTCTCCACCAAAGACCCAATGGATAACTGGCAGGTGAAAAACTGGTCGATCCTCAAACACTGAGCACCGGCCCGCTGACCACCGGATACAGGGTGCGCCCGCTGCGCGTGTGCGCACCCTGTCTGTTTCGGGCCGCAGCTGCGGCCACTACCTGGGAATAGACCCAATGTTGAAACTGATTTTGCGCCGCGTTCTGGAGGCGATTCCCACCCTGCTGGTGCTGATTACGGTGTCGTTCTTCATGATGCGGCTGGCACCGGGCAGCCCGTTTACTGGCGAGCGCAACCTGCCGCCGGCGGTGCTGGCCAATATCGAAGCCAAATACCACCTCAACGACCCCATCTGGCAGCAATACCTCCACTATCTGCAACAGCTGGCACAGGGCGATTTTGGCCCCTCGTTCAAGTACAAGGACTACACCGTCAACGAGCTGCTGGCCCAGGCGCTGCCGGTATCGCTGGAAATCGGTCTCTATGCCTTCGTGATCGCCTTGGTGGTGGGCGTGGCGCTGGGGGTGATGGCGGCACTGAAACAGAATTCATGGCTGGACTACCTGCTGATGGGTTTTGCCATGACCGGCGTGGTGGTGCCCAGCTTTGTCAAGGCGCCGCTCCTGGTGCTGGTGTTTGCGGTGATGCTGCAATGGCTGCCGGCCGGCGGCTGGAACGGCGGCGCGCTGTCCAATCTGGTGCTGCCGGTGGCGGCACTGGCAATGGCCTATGTGTCGAGCATTGCCCGCATTACCCGCGGCAGCATGATCGAAGTGATGAAC
>JBHAET010000249.1:0-15983 GCA_041855705.1 Neisseriaceae bacterium | reverse complement strand
GGCTTTGTCGGCATGTTGCTGGCCTTGCCGTTGGCGGCGATTACCTTGGTGTTGTTGCGCGAAGCGGCCGATTGGTATTGGCGCAGCCCGTATTATCTGGCCCCGGCCGGTGACGAAGCTCCGCCGCCGCCCGATGAGACGGTGACGGCCAGCCCGCTGGTATTGCCCGATGCCGCCGGTAATCATGAGCCCGACTGACAAACTGTATTACAGCCTGGCCGTTTTGGCATTGGCGGTGGCGGTACTGACCGCCCCATTGCTGTTTTTCCTGCGCCGTATCCGACCGGCAAAGCCGGTACGCTGGCGGCCGATTGTGTGTGTTTACCTGCTGTTGATGCTGGCGGCCGCCCTTTGGCTGCTGGTCTGAAGCAGGGCCGGTTTCCGTATCCGGATGGGAATGGAGGCGGGCAAAAATGCTGGGATCTTTGTAAAAGTGCCGGCTGTTGTTGGCGTATCCGCCAACAGGCGCGGCGGTATGGTGAATTTCCCGATATGGCGGCCAAGTGCCCATGATGAATCGGCTTCACCATGGCCGCTGTGCGACGGCAGTTTTGCAAAGATTCCATGCTGTCAGTGGGCGATGATGGCCATTAGGCCGATAGAGCCTGCATTTATTTTGTCATATCAAGGAGTTTTAATATGCGTTTAGCCAATAAAGTAGCCGTCATCACCGGTGCCGCCAGCGGTATCGGCCTGGCCACTGCCGAAAAATTTGCTGCCGAAGGCGCCACCGTGATTGTGTGCGACCTGAATCAGGCCGGTGTTGATGCTGCGGTGAAAGCGATTGCCGACAATGGCGGCAAAGCCGAAGGCTACATTGTGGACGTGACCAACAAAGAACAGATCAACGCCATGCGCGATGCGGTATTGGCCAAGCACAGCCGCATTGACGTGCTGGTAAACAATGCAGGCATCGTGATGGATGCACAACTGGTCAAAATGACCGAAGAGCAATTCGACAAAGTGATCGACATCAACCTGAAAGGTACCTACAACATGGCCCGTGCCTTGGTGGATACCATGGTGGAGCAGGGCGGCGGCGTGATTCTGAATGCCAGCTCGGTGGTGGGTGTGTATGGCAACTTCGGCCAAACCAACTATGCTGCCAGCAAATTTGGTGTGATCGGCTTTGTGAAAACCTGGTCGCGCGAACTGGGCAAAAAAGGCATTCGCGTCAACGCAGTGTGCCCGGGCTTTGTGGCCACCCCGATTCTGAAATCCATGCCGGAAAAAGTGTTGGCCGACATGGCCAATAAAGTGCCGATGAAACGTTTGGCCGAGCCGAGCGAAATCGCCAATGTGTATGCCTTCCTCGCCAGCGATGAAGCCAGCTACATCAACGGTGCCGCTTTGGAAGTCACCGGCGGCCTGACCCTGTAATTAACGGTTCTTGTCTGCCCGAAGAAGGCTGCCTGAAAGGTTTCAGGCAGCCTTTTTTTGTATATGAGAAGTTTAAATAGACGATGCCCCTGTTTAAGCTTGCTTAAACAGGGGCTCATACATAAAGAGACCTTTGCAAAACCTCCATCTACGGCGCATTTGAAGCGTTGTGCGCTGCTCGCTCGTTTGCCTAACGCTATGTTATGTCTGCACTCGCAGCGTGGTCTACGCCTTGAACTGCATCCACATCTGGGGGTTTTGCAAAGGTCTCATAAAGTATTTTACGTCGTGGGCAGCCTTATTGTATCGATGGCGCTTATCTTGTAGACAGTGTTGTGACAAAAATATCTAGCAGTCATCTTGTTTTTCAAATACCAAGTCCCACACGCCATGCCCCAGCCGCTTGCCGCGTGCTTCGAATTTGGTTTCCGGGCGGTAGGCCGGAGTGGGGGCGTAGTCGGTTGCGGTATTGCGCAGGGTGTTAAAACCGCTGAGTACCGTCAGCATCTGAACCGCATATTCTTCCCAGTCAGTCGCCAAATGGATGTAGCCGCCGTTTTTCAGCTTGGGCAGCAGCTTGGCCACAAAGGGTGTTTGAATCAGGCGGCGTTTGTGGTGGCGCTTTTTATGCCAGGGATCGGGAAAGAAAATATGGATGCCGTCCAGGCTGGCATCAGCCAGCATGTTTGCCACCACTTCCACTGCGTCATGCCGCATCACGCGGATGTTGCGGATGTGCTGCTCCTGAATCAGCTTGAGCAGGTTGCCGACACCGGGGCCGTGGACATCAATGGCCAGAAAATCGTTTTCAGGCAGCCTGCGGGCAATTTCGGCCGTGGCGGTACCCATACCGAAGCCGATTTCCAGAATTTTCGGGGCGGTACGGCCAAAAATGCTGTCAAGGTCGCAGATTTGGGGTTGGTAATCAATGCCAAAGTGTGGCCACAAATGATCGATGGCACGTTGTTGGGCAGCGGTCATGTGGCTTTGGCGCAATACGAAACTGCGGATGCTGCGCGGGTGTGTGACATCGGCAGCAGTTTGGGATTCGGTGCTCATGGATACTGTGTTGGTTCGGTTGTCTGTTTTCCCATTCGGCACAGATGGGCTTGGCCGTGTTTGTGTAAAACTGGTAGCGTGCCGCAATGGATGAACATCGGAGGACGGGTGGGTTAGTGGGGGGTGAGTGCTTTATCGCTTTCGGGCAGCCATGGTGCTAGGGTTTCGGCCAGCAGGGCATGGGTGATGTCATCAGTGATTGCGGCACTGCCGAGTTGGTCAAGTGTGATGAAGCGCATGCGGCCGTTGCTGACTTTTTTATCGTGCTGCATGTGCTTGATCCAGCTGGCCAGAGGCATGGTGGGAGGGGATACGGGCAAGGCGGCTGCCTGTAACAAGCGGCAGATGCGTGCCTCATCGCTGGCCGATAAATGGCCGGTGCATGCCGATAAGCGGGCCGCCAATACCATGCCGGCAGCGACGGCCTCTCCATGCAACCATTTACCGTAGCCCATTTCCGCTTCAATGGCATGACCGAAGGTGTGTCCCAGATTCAAATGGGCACGGATGCCATGCTCTTTTTCATCGGCCGCCACGATGTCGGCTTTCATTTGGCAGCAGCGGTAAACGGCCTGGGCAAGAATGTCGCCATCTTGTGCCATTAAGGCATTCATGTGTTGTTCCAGCCAGTCCAGAAAATCGGCATCACCCAGCAGTGCATATTTGATCACTTCGGCCATGCCGGCCGAAAATTCGCGTGGTGGCAGGCTTTTCAGGCAGCTTAAATCGGCCAGCACCACCTGCGGTTGGTAGAACGCGCCAATCATGTTCTTGCCCAAGGGGTGGTTGATGGCGGTTTTGCCGCCAACCGATGAATCTACCTGGCTGAGCAAGGTGGTGGGAATCTGGATGAAGGGTGCTCCACGCTGATAAGTGGCTGCCGCAAAGCCGGTCATGTCGCCAATCACCCCGCCACCCAGTGCCAACAGGGTGGTTTTGCGTTCGGCACGGTGTTGCATCAGGTGATCATAGATCAGGTTGAGGGTATCGCTGTTTTTATATGCCTCTCCATCCGGCAGCACAATGCTGAAGTGGACAACACCCAGTTGTGCTAATACCGATTGCCATTGTGCCAGATACAGGGGCGCCACTGTGGTATTGGTGACGATGGCGGCACTGCGGCCAATGTGTGGTGCCAATAATGCAGCCGCTTGTTGGTGCAGCTGGTGGTCGATGTGGATGGGGTAGGTATGTGACGGGGTGGCGACATTCAGTGTGCGCATGGTGTGTGCAGTCCGTTTACAGGCGACGCAATAATTGCTGTAGGGTGTGGTGGCTGGATTGTTGGCCGACATCAATGATGTGATCGGCAATTTCACGGTACAGGGGGTCGCGTTGTTCGTATAAATTTTGCAATTGAGCCAGTGGGTCGGCAACCTGCAATAAGGGTCGGTTTTTGTCCAAACGGGTGCGTGCCAACAGCAGTTCGGGCTGGGCATGCAAATAAATGACGGTGCCGTTTTGCTGCAAGGCTTGCCGGTTGGCAGCTTTCAACACGGCACCACCACCGGTGGCCAGCACAATATTGCGCAAGGCGGTCAGTTCATGCAGAACCACCGCCTCCCGATCCCGAAAACGGGCTTCACCTTCCACTTCAAAAATAACGGGAATACCAACCCCGGCACGTTCGCAAATAACGTGGTCGCTATCGTAGAACGCATAACCCAAACGCTGGGCCAGTTGCCTGCCCAGTGTGGTTTTGCCGGCTCCCATCAGACCGACCAAAAAGAAATTGCCTGCCATGGTATTCATGGCAGGCATTGTAACCGAAACTGGCGGTTTCGGCATCCGGCAACTTAATAGCGCAGTGCGTTGCCGGTAGAGTTCATGATGCGCGGGGTGATGAAGATCAGGAGCTCATTGCGGTTGTTATTGCGGGTGCGTGATTTGAACAGATTACCCACGACCGGAATGTCACCCAGCAACGGCACTTTGCTTTCAACATTGCTGGTGTCTTCGGTGTAAATACCGCCCAGAATCAGAGTGCCACCGTCTTCCACCATGGCTTGGGTATTGAGCTGTTTGCTGTCAATACATTTTGTGGTCACACCACTGGCAATACAGTCATAGGGACTGTCTTTCTGAATCTCAATGTCCATAATCACATTGCCGTCAGGTGTGATTTGCGGTGTGACGGTCAAGCCCAGTACCGCCTTTTTAAAGGTAATGGATGTGGCGCCGCTGGAGGTTGCTTCTTGATACGGGATTTCATCACCGGCTTCAATCAATGCCTTACGGCGGTTTTGGGTCAGCACCCGCGGGCTGGAAATAATTTTGCCGCGATTTTCTTCCTGCATGGCCTGCAATTCCAAGCCCAAGGCACCAGTGGCCCATCGTTTGATCACGGTGATGGCTGAGGTGGCGCTGGTAATTGGCAAGTTAACATTGGGTATCCCCAAAATAGTGTCGCCAAAATCACCCAGAGCCCCAGTACTGCCCCCTGAACTGCCACCACCAACACGCCAGCGGCCATTAGAGCTGGTTGAACCAGTACCGAATTTAACCCCCAAAGCACGTGAAAAACCATCTCTGGCTTCAACAATACGTGCTTCAACCATCACTTGTTGTGCTGGTACATCCAGCTCTCGCAATAAGCGCTCCACTTTTTGAATGATGTTGTGGGTATCGGTAATGATCAGGGTATTGGTGACCGGATCAATCAGAGCGCTGCCGCGTGGCGATAAGATACTATTATTATTGTTATTGTTGCTACTGGTGCTGCCATTTTCATCAATGCGCAAGATTTTGCGGAACTCTTCTACGTTTTTGTATTTCAACTGGAAGGTTTGAGACAACAAAGGTGTCAGGTTTTCAATATCGTGTTGCGCTTGCAGAGTAGCTTTGTCTTTGGCCAGCAGTTCATCACGGGGGGCAATGTTAATAATATTGCCCTGACGACGCATGTCCAGATTGCGTGCTTGCATGACCAAGTCCAGAGCCTGATCCCAAGGAACATCTTTCAGGGAAATGGTCATTTTCCCTTGTACGCTGTCGCTGGCTACGATATTCATGCCGGACTCTTTGGCCAAAATTTGTAAGATGGTACGCACATCCACATCTTGGAAATCCAAAGACACACGACGACCGGAGAAACTCTTGTTTTGTGGTTTCAAACCCGCACTCACCACATCGGTTTTGGGCATAATCTCCAGCGTTTGGCGGTTTCCGCCACCGCTCTGGCGATATTCCCAATTGCCTTGCATGCGCAAGGTCAGTTGGGTATCGTTGCCCACCCGGCGCACGGTAATGGTGCGTACCGGAGTGCTGAAATCGGTCACATCCAGATTGCGTTGCTGCTCAGTAGGCAGGGGGGTATTTTTATAGGTGACAATCAAGCGATCACCTTGGCGATCAAC
Organism: Neisseriaceae bacterium; assembly: GCA_041855705.1. Taxonomy (GTDB): domain Bacteria; phylum Pseudomonadota; class Gammaproteobacteria; order Burkholderiales; family Neisseriaceae; genus JALJZY01. The sequence goes on along the minus strand of JBHAET010000249.1, from coordinate 10,188 downwards.
CTGAGGTTGTGCTTGCACACCGGCGGTATTAATTTCCACCATGCCAGCGCCATTATTGCCTTTACGGAAGTCCACACCGACTGATGTGGGAATGGATGCTGCTGCTGTGCGGGCAGGTTGGGTTGCCGGCTCACTGTGGATGACTTGGCTGCTGATGGCTGATTGTGCAGGAGCTGCAGCGGTGGTACCTGCTGATTCTTTGACATAAATCCAGACTTCATTGCCTTTAACTTCAGCATTGTATTCACCGGGTCGTGCCAACGACAACATCAGTCGCGAACGATCGGCATTTTGGGCAGCCGAAATTTGACGCAACAATGGATCATTGTATTCCAATACTGGTTGCGGCAAGTTCAGGCCGGTATTGGCAAAATCCAAGGCAATCCGTGCCGGTGTCGGCGTGACAAAGCCGGTTGGTGTGGTGACCCCACTGTCAAAGCGGATTTTGATCACTTTTTGATTATTGGGCAGCGAAGACACATTGATGTCGGTGATGTTGCCGGCCCAAGCCGCTTGTCCCAACAATCCCAGTCCCAAGGCGGACATCAAAGTAACGGTTTTCAGTTTCATATTTAGGTATCCCTTATCGAGTTATTTTGAATTACTGTTTGTGGTCTGGTTAGTGTTGGCATTCAGCGGCATTTCTACCTGACGGTTGGTCCAGTTGCCGTAGGTGTCTTCCACCAGTTCGGTAATGATTAATTTGTCAGGCTGGATGGCACTGATGCGACCATAATTTTGCCCCAAATAATTGCCGATTTTGACGGTGTAAACATGACCGTCAGCACTGATGTAGGCAGAGGTGGCGCGACCGGTTCCGCTCATTTGGCCTACATAGTTCAGACTCTCTAAACTAAAGTTTTCCAATACCTCTTTGGGGCGGTTTAGATCCGGAGCATTGGTTCCTCGCATACCCATACGCAGGCGGCTGCTGCTGAACGCATGTGGATTGGTGGGAGGCGGTGCCTGGTAAGTTGCCGGTGTCGGAAGCGTAGGTGGTTCCGGTTGTTGGATTTTGGTCTTTGCTTCAGAACGGGTATTTTGCATCCATGTTTGCAAATCTTCATGTGGACCAGAGCAGGCGGTCAGCGCCAAACCGGAAAGCAAGAGTAAAAATTTTTTCATCATTAATTCCATTGTGCTGATGTGCTTGAGAGATTTCAATTGAGTTTTTCACTCATCTCATTGCGGTTTCGGATTGGCTGCAGGCGCTGATGCAGCTTGTGCAGCGGGCTCCGAGGCAGCAGTTTCACTCAAAGGCATGGCTTGATAAGTATTGGCCAATGCGTCCAAGGTAAGAGTGGAATTTTTATCATCATTTTTTAATTTCAGATTGCTGAGCGTGATGATACGTGATAATTGACCAACATCACGGGCAAATTGACTCAGTTGGTTATAGTTACCTGAAATTGAAATCTGATAGGGCAGTTTTTTGATTTGTCCATCGGCATCAGTAATTGCCGGTTGGGGTTTAACGCTGTTCATGCGCATACCATTGGTTGCGCCGGCTTGGTGCAATTCTTGAATCAAGTTCGGGATTTCTGCATCAGTGGGTAGTTGTTTAAGCAGGATGTTGAATGCACTGCGAATTTGAACCAGTTCCTCACGCAAAACGTCCAGATTGGCGGCTTGAACACTTTTTTGGGTGTATTCGTCTTTGAGTTTGACTTCGTTCTCTTCCAAAGAGCCAAGTTCAGTTAACTGGCCACGATACAGAGCCAAATAGGCGGCAATCAGAATCACCACTGCCACCAAACAGGCAACACCAATTTGGGCAGGAACTGCCAATAAATGGAGGTTATTGAGATTAACCTCATTGAGTTTGAGATTTTTTGCCATGATTAATTCCCTTGATTTTATTTGGCGGGTGTCGATGCCGCTTGAGCGTTAATGCTCAACTGACGCGCCAGCGCGACTTGTAAGGTGAACACCTGAGCTTCATTTTCTTTTTGGATGCTCACCAATTCGGGTGTTTGAAATAAGCCGGTACTGGGAATGGCACGCATAAAGACCGCAATCTTATTGTCGCTGATCGCCTTGCCACTAATTTGGTAGTTCAGCTCATCTTTGGCATCAATACCGGTCAAATACACACCCTCTGGAATCAAGGCATTGAGTGAGTCAATAATTCTTGCTGCTTCAAAACGCTGGTTTTCCAGTTCTTCCACTTTTTGTTTACGGGCCAAGAAATTGGCTTTTTCAATTTTCAATTTCTCAATTTCGGCAATTTCGGTATCCAGTTTTTTAATGCCTTCTTGTAATACCTGATTACGCTCTTCTTGATTGCCAATCATGGTATTGAGACTGACATAACCAAAGGCGGCCAATCCAACACCTGCCAATACCCCCAGCAGCATCAGATTTTTAAAGTGCTGTTTGCGTTTTTGCAGTAAGGCTTCCCGATAGGGCAGCAGATTGATTTTAATGGTCTGAATCATGTTATAAACCTCGCACGGCCAAGCCAAAGGCCACAGTCAATAAATTACCGTCTTGCAACAGTTGATTGGCATCCACATGTTTGCCCGCTTCGGCTGCCCATACCGGATTGAGTTGCTGTGCTGGCAGATTCACTTGCTGGGCTACTTTCTCTGCCAAAGTGCTGTTGGCTCGCCCGGCATAACCGGATACCAAGATGTGCTGGACATCGGCACCTTGATCATGACTGCTGGTGGTGTAGTAGAACTGTAAAAAGCGTTGGATTTCTTGAATCAGCTGTTCTTGAAACGGTTGATCGACTTTGAGGTTAAAATCATCCGGTTTATTGGCACCATGCACCATTCCCCAAGCCTCTTCTTCGCTGACTTGGTAGTTACGGCGTACCAGTTGCATCAATTGTTCCAAACCCAAATTCAACTCCTGTTTGTACAAGGGCTGGCCACGGTGGCTGATAATGGCGCTGGTAGATTGAATGCCAATATGGAACAGCGCCAAGCGCTGTTCAATCAGCTCAGGTTGCTGGATGTTGACCCAAGTATTGAAGGCGTTGAGTACCGCCAAAATATCAACGTCCATTTGCTGGATGGAAATATTGGCAGCAGAAAATGCATCCAGTCGAACATCAACTTCACTGCGTCGGCAGCTGACCAACAGAATGTCCTGCGTGCCGGAGGGAGATTCGTTTAAAATAAAATAATCATAGCTGGCATCATCCAGTGCGGTAAATTGGCTGACCTCCAGTTCAACAAACTCTTCCAGGCTTAACTCGGTTTGGCGACTGTTGTATTGTACAATTTGTACCGATGCCGTACCTTGCGGCACTGCAGCAGTAATGTTTTTGCATTTGCTGCCCAATTGGCGCATAGCTTGTTGCAAATAGGCGACAATTTGATCGTGATCTTCAATGCCATTGCTGCCAATGATGCCTTGTGGCAATGGTGTAATGGCGTATTTTTCTAATCGGATTTGGTTTACACTGCGCTTGTTGGCCAGTACGGTGACAATGGCTTGGGGGGTCAGATCCAATCCGATACATTCACCGCCGGAGCTGGAGGGCGCTTTGTTAGCCTTTGAAATTGCACGTTTTTTAGTGAGTTGCATGGGTTGATTTCCAAAGCTGGTGTAACAATAATGAAGTGTTTTTCTGTAAGCAGTTATTTAATTTTCTTACAGAAAGTAGGCTATAGTTTACTTTATTTAAACACGTTTTCGCAGAGTTTATTCGGTTTTATTTGATTATGATTAGAAAACTATTAACAACCTTGCTTGGTCTGGCCATTGGCCTGGGCCTGTTTGCGCTGGGTTTGCTGGCCATTGCGGTACTGGTGACCTATCCCAAACTGCCTTCTTTGGAAGCAGTAACTCATTATCAGCCCAAAATGCCATTAATTATCTATTCCGCCGATAAGCAAATTTTGGGCCAATATGGTGAAGAGCGGCGAGAATTTACAAAAATTGACGATTTTCCAAAAGTTCTCAAGGATGCAGTGCTGGCGGCAGAGGACAAGCGCTTTTATCAGCACGGCGGTGTGGACTTTATGGGTATTGTACGGGCGCTGATTTCCAATATGACCGGCGGGGTTCAGTCTGGTGCCAGCACGATTACCCAGCAGGTGGCGCGCAATTTTTATCTGACCAATGAGCGTACCTACACCCGCAAATTCAATGAAGCGCTTTTGGCTTACAAAATCGAACAATCTTTAAGTAAAGATCAGATCTTGGAGTTGTATTTTAACCAAATCTATTTGGGGCAGCGTGCTTATGGTTTTGCGGCAGCGGCCCAGATTTATTTCAACAAGTCGGTGAAGGATTTGGATTTGGCAGAGGCATCCATGTTGGCTGGTTTGCCCAAAGCGCCGTCAACCTTCAATCCGATCGTGAACCCCAAGCGGGCCAAGGAGCGTCAGAAATACATTCTGGATAACATGCTGGAGTTGGGCTGGATTACCGCACAGCAACGTGATGCGGCTTTGGCGCAGACACTGAATTTCGAGCGTCAGCGGGTGGAAATTGACCAAAACTCGCTGTATGTGGCGGAAATGGTTCGTCAGCATATGTATGAAAAATATGGCGAGGATGCTTATACCCAGGGATATCGGGTATATACCACCATCAATGCATCGGATCAGGCGGTTGCCACGGCGGCGTTGCGCAAAGCATTGCTGCAGTATGACCGTGGCGCACGCTACCGTGGTGCGGAAGGTTTTATTGATGTTGAGAAAATGGATGCCGACAGCCGAGAGGAACAGATTGAGCAACACTTGTCTGCACTCTATACGGTAGAAGAGATGATTCCGGCGGTGGTGACTGCGGTCGGACAGGGGCGTTTGACGGTGTATGTGGCCGGCGAGGAGAATCAGGTCCATATTTCCGGAAAAGCATATGATTGGATTAAAAGCACGGTAGGCAATGCGAAACTGGGCGATGCGGCGGTACGTGTCGGTTCGGTGATTCATGTTCAGAAGCAAAAAGGCGGTACTTACCGGGTGGTGCAACAACCCGAATTGCAGGGCGCATTGGTGGCGATTGATGCGCAAACCGGCGCGATTCGTGCCTTGGTGGGTGGTTATGATTTTCACCGGAAAACCTTTAATCGGGCCACGCAAGCGCAGCGTCAGCCGGGTTCCTCATTCAAGCCGTTTATTTATTCGGCGGCGATTGCCAAGGGCATGACACCGGCCACCAGTGTGAATGACGCGCCCATTTCGTTGCCCGGCATGGGGCCGGGCGGTCGGCCATGGACGCCGAAAAACTCTGATGGCCGGTATGCGGGCTTCATTACCCTTCGCCAAGCGTTGACGGCTTCCAAAAACATGGTTTCCATTCGCATCCTGATGGCCATTGGTGTGCCGTATGCCCAACAGTATGCGCAGCGCTTCGGCTTCAGCGCCGAGCAGGTGCCGGCCACCTTGTCGATGGCACTGGGCAGTGGTTCGGCCACGCCGATGCAAATGGCCGAGGCGTATGCGGTGTTTGCCAATGGCGGTTATAAAGTGTCGTCGTATGTCATCGATAAAGTGTACGACAGCAACGGGCAGTTACGGGCACAGATGCAGCCTTTGGTGGCAAAGCAAAACGCCCCGCAGGTCATTGATCCGCGCAATGCGTTCATCATGTACAACATGATGAAAGATGTGGTGCAACACGGAACTGCAACCCGCGCCCGGGCCCTGGGCCGCAGCGATCTGGCGGGCAAGACCGGTACCACCAATGACAATAAAGATGCCTGGTTTGTGGGTTTTAACCCCAATCTGGTCGGTGCTGTCTACATTGGTTTTGACAAGCCGCGCAGCATGGGTCGGGCCGCATTTGGCGGCACCATTGCCCTGCCGGTGTGGATGGATTACATGCGTCACGCGCTCAAGGGTCAGCCCAATGTCACTGTGGCCGCGCCCAGTGGCATGGTACAAAGCGGGGGGGACTTCTTCTTGAAAGAGCATACCTCGACCAATCCCAACCTGCCGTTGGACAATCGTGCCGATGGCCCAACCGATGCCGATGCAGGTGGGGCGCCAGCAGAAACCGCACCCAATGATGGTGAAACCGTGGTGGAGCCGTTGCCGCCCAAACCCGGCAACAGCCCATTGGACTCGTTGTTCTGATGACATGATTGCTGGGCGTATGCGGTGATGCCTGGATGCCTGTCATTGTTTGCCCCGGCTTGGCCGGGGCTTTGTCATCGGTTTTGCGGTAATGGTTTGAACCGGATGCCGCAATACCATTGGCTGCGTTGTGTCCATGGCTGCCTGCATCCGTTGGCGGGCCGGCATTGGAAAGCTGCTATAATCGCGTTGTTTGGATTTGTCTGTATCTTCAATATTTCGGAGTATGCCCATGGCTCTTGTTTCCTTGCGCCAACTTTTGGATCACGCCGCCGAGCACAGTTATGGTTTGCCGGCATTTAATGTCAACAATCTGGAGCAGATGCGTGCCATCATGGAGGCGGCTGATCAGGTCAATGCGCCGGTCATTGTGCAGGCTTCGGCGGGAGCACGCAAATATGCCGGCGCTCCGTTTTTGCGGCACCTGATTTTGGCGGCAGTGGAAGAGTTTCCGCACATTCCGGTGGTGATGCACCAAGATCATGGTACTTCACCTGATGTGTGCCAGCGTTCCATCCAATTGGGTTTTTCTTCGGTGATGATGGACGGCTCGCTCAAAAGCGACGGCAAAACCCCGGCCGATTATGATTACAACGTGGCGGTTACCCGCACGGTGGTGGACTTTGCCCATGCCTGCGGCGTGTCGGTGGAGGGGGAAATTGGCTGTTTGGGCAATTTGGAAACCGGCGATGCCGGCGAGGAAGACGGTATCGGCGCCGATGTGAAACTGTCGCACGACCAGATGCTGACCAGTGTGGCCGAAGCCACCCGTTTTGTGAAAGACACCGGGGTAGATGCTTTGGCGATTGCCATCGGTACCAGCCACGGTGCTTATAAATTCAGCCGCAAACCCACCGGTGATGTGCTGCGCATTGACCGCATCAAGGAAATTCATGCCGCACTGCCCAATACCCATTTGGTGATGCACGGTTCCAGTTCGGTGCCGCAAGACTGGCTGGCCGTTATCAATGAATTTGGCGGCAACATCGGCGAAACCTACGGAGTGCCGGTGGAAGAGATTGTGGAAGGCATCAAGCACGGTGTGCGCAAAGTGAATATTGACACCGATTTGCGTCTGGCAAGCACCGGTGCCATCCGTCGTTTTCTGGCGCAGCATCCCGCCGAATTCGACCCGCGCAAATACCTGACCGAGAGCATGAAAGCGATGAAGCAGATTTGCATTGACCGCTATCTGGCATTTGGTTGCGAAGGGCAGGCCGCCAAAATCAAACCGCTGCCGCTGGACCAAATGGCCGAGCGTTATGCCAAGGGTGAGTTGGCGCAAATTGTGAAATAAGCTGGCTCGGTTGTTTTGGTGATGATGTTGACCGTCAGGTTGCCTGAAACACCCTTTTCAGGCAGCTTGATGTTAGGAGCAATTGATTGAAGCACATACAAACACTGGTTGCGGCTACCGCCTTGGCTGCCTGGCTGCCGTTGCCCGCGCAAGTGTCGGCGGCGGAAAGTTTAAGTTACCCGAAATTGGCGCAGTTTCAGCTGGCCAATACCCAAAACCTGGAGGGGCAAACCTTCCGTGAATGGATACCCAAAGGTGAGACACTGCAAAGCTGGCGCCGCATGATCACCATTCATCGTTTTTCTGCGATGCCGCAAAAATCACCACGCAAGGCAGCGGAATTCCAAAGTGCATTGTCGGCCGGCTGGCAGCAAAGTTGCCCCAACAGTGGGGTGGCGCCCATTCGGAATGGAGTGGAAAACGGCCATCAATATATATTCTGGTTATTGAGTTGTCGGGAGAATCCGCAAACCGGCAAACCGGAGATCACCTGGGTTAAGGCAATCGACGGAAACGATGCTCTGTATGTGGTTCAATACGCCTTCCGTTATGCGCCATCAGAAGATGAGGTTCGGGCCATGGCGCGGTGGATGCGAGAAGTGAAAGTTGTGCCGCCCAAAGCACGTTAAAATCCGGTTTCAGGCAGCCTTCAAGGCTGCCTGAACATTACTGAGACCTTTGCAAAACCCCCATCTGCGGCGCATTTGAAGCGTTGTGCGCTGCTCACTCGCTTGCCTAACTCTATGTTATGTCTGCACTCGCTGCGCTGCTGCGCCTTGAACTGCATCCGTATCTGGAGGTTTTGCAAAGGTCTCTATCTGCCCCATCTGCCATGCATTCCCAGCACAGTTTTTATACCCTGCCCGAGTTGCCCGGCCTGCAATTGCGCCATGGTGACGGCAGCCGCATTGCCTATGGCATCCATGCCCATGACACCTATTCATTGGGATTGGTGCTGTCCGGCCGGACCCGTTACCAGTGTGAAAACCGTCATCATGACGCCCGCGGCGGCGATGCGATGGTTTTTCCGCCACACACACCGCATGCCTGCAATCCGCAACAGGCGCCGTGGCGTTATCTGATGCTGTATGTGACCGCCGAAGGCTGGCAGCAGGCCGGTTTGCCGCCGTTTGGGCCGTGGTGGCAGTGGGATGGGTGTCCGTTGCGCTGCCGGCGCATGGTGGCCGCATTGGTGGCTTTGCTGCGGGCCATGCGCACCAATGACGCACCGGCGGCCTGTCTGGCTTGGCAACGGGCGGCAGCAGCCTTGCACCCGATGCTGACCGGACCACAACCGAGCAGATTGCCGGCATGGCGTGATCAGTTGCCCGCATGGATGGTCCATACCACCGTTGCCAGCCCGGCAGTCGGGCGACGCTGGCGCCGGGTGCTGGCCGACAGCGGCATGAGTCCACACCAGTGGCAACGCAACCAGCGCATCAACCAAGCCAAAGTATTGCTGCACCAAGGCATGGCCCTGGCCGAAGTGGCGGCGGTGCTCGGCTTTTCCGACCAGGCGCATTTTCAGCGCTGGTTCAAACAGCATACTGCCATCACCCCGGGCCATTACCGTGCCATCATCCAGCAACAAGCACTGGCCTGATCGGCCTTGCCCTGCACCTGGGAGCGGCGATCTGTTCGTTCAAGTTTCACCCGGCTTTATCGGTACAGCAGCAACATGCTGGCCAGCAACAGAAAACTGAGCATCCGGTTGATGTGGCGGATGGACTGCGGTGAGCGGGCATGACGGCGCAGCCAGCAGCCCAAAACCAGCCAGACGGCCAAAGACAGCCAGCACACCACCGCATAAACCGCCGCCAGCCAGTAAATCAATACCGGCTGATTGCCCACATACAAGCCCACTGCTGCCGCAATGGTGAGATAGGCTTTCGGATTGAGCCACTGCATCAGCGCCCCCATGATCCACCCGGCCGGTTTGCCTGCCGGATGACCGTCCAGGCCGGTGTTGGCATGCCACAACAGATAAGCCATCCACAGCAGAAACAGAATACCGCCCCAATGCAGCAGCTGTGCCAGCCACGGCCAGAGCTGCAGCAACTGTCGCAGCCCCAGGCCGAGTAAGCACAATTGCAGTACAAAACCGAGTGTGGCGCCGCTGATAAAGCGCACACTGGCGGCCACCTGGCCGCGCAGGCTTTGGCTCAGCGTGACGAAATTGACCGGTCCCGGTGAAATGGCGGTGACCAGTGCAAATCCTGTACTGGCCGCCAACCAAGTCCAATCTGGCATGACATCCTCCTGTCCGTATTTTGCTGACGGCCAATTATTGGTCACGGACAGGTTGGTGTATTGAACAAAACGGACACGGTACGATCTTGGCCGCATCTGACCTCAGCGGCGACACATTGGAAGAGACCTTTGCAAAACCTCCAGATGTGGATGCCGTTCAAGGCGTAGCAGCGCAGCGAGCGCAGACATATCAAGTAGATAGGCAAGCGAGCGAGCAGCGCACAACGCAGAAATGCGCCGCAGATGGGGGTTTTGCAAAGGTCTCTAAAGGTTTTCCAACATCCACTGCACATAGCGGCTCACGCCTTCGTTCACATCGAAGAAAGTGCCGTCGTAGCCCGCTTCGCGCAGGCGCGAAATATCGGCCTCGGTGAAGCTCTGGTATTTGCCTTTGAGCGCGTCGGGGAAGGGGATATAGCGGATAAGCTCTTCTTTTACCAGCTCTTCCAGCGTCATCGCCGCTTTGCCTTCGGCCACGCGGCAGGCGTTGACGGTGGCTGCGGCCAGCTCGTTAAACTGCTGGCTGCGGCCGGTGCCGAGGTTGAAAATGCCTGATTTTTCGGGGTGATCGAAGAAAAACAGGTTCACTTTTACCACGTCTTC
>JBHAET010000248.1:0-10063 GCA_041855705.1 Neisseriaceae bacterium | reverse complement strand
TAGGGCCGAATACTAACAGAGATTGCGGTTGATGAACAAAGCAGCCGATTCATTGCCAAACAATCTATCATTCCTGCACTTCTCGTTTGCGCGATGGCGTTGCGGTGCCTGGACATCTTGGGGTGCGGTTTGTGGTTGGCTGCCATCGAAATGTCATTGGACGAACGGTCAAATGATGCGGCTTTGGTTGTTGACGGGTTATGCCGTGTGGCAAACCATAAAAAAGGCCCCGGATTCGGGGCCTGATGTCATGGGTGGTCAAAGGCTGGGTTTGGCTTGGCCGGTGAGCAGGTAGTGGATGGTTTCCTGCACGCTGCGGATGGCATGACCAAAAGGCAGCGGATCTTTGCCACGGAAAAACAGGCCTTTGTCGGTTTCGCCGCGCCAGGCAGCCGCCAGTTTGAGATCAATACAGAACTGGCCGACTTTTTCCAAACCGTCGCGCAGGCCGCACACCGACAGGCAGTTGATGCCTTGGGTGCAACGGCGCGGATCGGCCTTGGCATTGGCTTGCAACACCGCCTCACGTTTCAGGTAGCTGTCCAGAAACTTGGTTTTGACACCGCGTGCCGGCAAGCCGGCGACCGACATGAATTCAACGATTTGCTCGCCCTCGGCACCGGCCAGGGTTTTTTTGAAATTGATGTGGGCATCGCCTTCGCGGGTGACGGCAAATGCAGTGCCGACCTGCACGGCTGAGGCTCCCCAATCCTTGAGTGCGGTGCTGATCTTCTGAAAATTGGCCATGCCGCCGGCCAAGATCAGCGGAATTTTTTCCCGTTCCAGGTCCAGTTTTTTGAACAGTTCGAAGGTTTCCTCAATCACCCGTTTGAATTCAAAGCGTTCGTCGGTGACGCCGGCCACCGTGGCTGCGCCCAAGTGTCCGGCGGCATGGGCCGGATGTTCGATGACGATGGCGTCGGGCAAGCGGTTTTTCTTCATCCAGCGCTTGAGCACAATGCCGATGCCGCGCGATTCCGACAAAATCGGCAACAAGGCGACATCCGGGTGATTTTCGGTCATGTCGGGTAAATCCAGCGGCAGGCCGGCACCCATCACAATGGCGTGGGCGCCTGACTCGCAAGCCTGGCGAACCAGTGCCGGATGATCTTTGACCGCTTTCATCACATTGACCGCAATCATGCCGCGACCTTCCGATTGCGCCAGTGCAGTGCGGATTTCCCGATCCAGGGCAATGCGGTTGAGGGCGTCGTATTTTTCTTGGCTGGGCTGTTGTTTGGACTGCTCCAGTAAATCCGGATGCAGATGGCGCAGGTCAACACTGGCAATGGTGCCGACCCCGTTTTCCCGGGCCACGGCGCTGGACAGGCTGGAAGCGGAAACCCCAACCCCCATACCGCCCTGAACAATCGGAATCAGCGAGCGGCCACGAATGGTGAGCGGAGAGAAGTTGTGCATGGCATCAAATCCTGTGTGGTGTGTGACGGTGAAAAGCGGCAGGCGGTGTGGGCGGATGTGTTTGTTGGAATGTTTGGTGATTATTATTATACGGCCATTTGCATGCATGCAGTGGGCTGCAAGATATTAGGTAAAGTAGTACTATCAAATTAGTGTTGCTGCTCTATTTTGTGACAAGGGGTAGAATTTGTCAAGGTGGTGGGTTGGTTTGCGACGTGACTGGCCTGAAACAGGCGGCGGTTGTGGTGGGCAGCCAACAGTGGGAGAAACCTTTGCCGCCGGCCTGTCCCGGCAAGGCATCGCTGCGCCGTGTGCTGCTTGTAATTTTGTCTATTTGTTTGATATAAATTAACTTTCTGTGATGAGTGGTTTGGGGCTGTTTCCGTGTCCGGCCATTGTCACAGGTTGTGGCAAGGAATACGGCTGGCGCAGCCCAGTTGTCAAATCAGTGTGCCAGGCGGTTGATTGGGTTTGCGGTCCAGTTGGGCAATGGTCAGCCAATACAATATCATACAGTGCGGTTTCGTTTTGACAGCATCGCATAAGTAAGATGGATGTGGCTGCACGCATTCAAAAACAGCGGTCATGTTGGCTTGTCTTGTCCGACAACGGATGCCGCCAATGGGTTTTGGTTTGTGGCCCGGTTTGGCGATGGGCTGTAATGGGCAATGTGTTTAGGTGAATGATCATGAAAATGATGTGGAGAATGCCAATGGATCCCGAGAAAACAGATTCGATGCATGGCGGTGATGGACGCCGGCGCTGGTTCTTGCAGCTGGCCGCCGCCACGCTGTTGGCTGCCTGCGGCAGCAATACGCCACAGCGCAAACCGGTGGCGACTGCCAGCCGGCGCCTGGCACCGGTGCGCATCCGCCACATCAGCCGGGAAGCGGGTGGACAGGAATTGATGTTGCACGGCATGAGCCTGATCGGCACACCTTACCGTTATGGCGGTGGCAGCCGGGAGGCCGGCTTTGATTGCAGCGGCATGGTGCATTATCTGTACCGTACCGCATTGCAGGTGGATTTGCCGCGTACCGCACGTGATATTGCGGCGGTGTCGCAACCCATTCGTGAGCAGGATTTGCGGCCAGGCGATTTGGTGTTTTTCAATACCAACGGCCAGCGGTATTCGCACATGGGGCTTTACATCGGCAATGGCGCGTTCATTCATGCACCATCCAGCCGCGGCAGCATTCGTACCGCCCAGTTGAGCCAAGCTTATTTTCGTCAGCGGCTGACCGGTACCCATACCCTGTTTGCGTTGTGAGGCGGTGTCAGCCGGTACTGGGTTTGGTGACCGGATTGGCGTACAATACCGTTTTTTGCATTGCAACATAGGGCATGATGAACACCATTCCTTTGATTTTGGTTTTAAACTGCGGCAGCTCCTCGCTTAAGGGCGCCGTCCTGGATGCCGCCCAAGGGCGGGTTTTTTTGAGTTGTGTTGCCGAAAAACTGGGCAGCAGTGATGCCTTCATGACCTTTAAGGCCGGTGGCGACAAACATCGGGTCGCTTTGGGTGGCGGACATGACCATGTATCGGCAGTGGCGGCATTATTGGACGAGCTGGATGAGCGTGGCTTGCGCCGCCAGATTGCGGCTGTCGGCCATCGGGTGGTGCATGGCGGCGAACGGTTTACCGAATCGACCCTGATTGATGAGGCGGTGTTGCGCGACATTGAGGCCTGCGTGGTGTTGGCACCCCTGCACAACCCGGCCCATATTCTCGGCATTCGTGCCGCTCAGACCGCATTCGGCGATTTGCCGCAGGTGGCGGTGTTTGATACCGCTTTTCACCAGAGCATGCCCGAGCATGCCTACCGTTACGCCGTGCCGGACGAATGGTATCGCCGCTACGGTGTCCGCCGTTACGGCATGCACGGAACCAGCTACCGGTATGTCACCCAGGAAGCAGCCCGTTTTTTGGGACGTGAGGTGAAGGATTTGGCGCTGGTGATTGCCCATCTGGGCAACGGCGCATCGATCAGTGCCGTATTGGGCGGCCATTCGCGCGATACCAGCATGGGGCTGACGCCCCTGGAAGGTTTGGTGATGGGCACCCGCAGCGGTGATGTTGATCCCGGTGTGTTTGCCTTTTTGCATGAAAATGCCGGTTTGGGGGCGACAGAAACCACCCGTCTGCTCAACCAGCAAAGCGGGCTGTTGGGATTGTCCGGTTTGTCCAATGATTGCCGTACTCTGGAAGAAGCGGCGGCCAATGGCCATACCGGGGCACAACTGGCGTTGAAGGTATTTGCCTACCGGCTGGCCAAATATGTGGCGGCCATGGCGGTGGCCAACGGCCGGCTGGATGCGTTGGTGTTTACCGGCGGCATCGGTGAAAACTCGGCCAAATTGCGTGCCGATGTGGTGGCGCAATTGGGCATCTTGGGTTTGAATTTGGATCACGATGCCAATCTGGCTGCCTGCTTTGGCCATGCCGGTCGCGTCAGCCAAGCCGATGCCGGGCCGCAAGTGCTGGTGATCCCCACCAATGAAGAATGGATGATTGCCCAAGATACGGCACAGTTGGCCGGTTTGTAAGCGGATGGCCGCATCACCCACAGGCTGCCTGAAAAACCGTAAATTTGGTTTTTCAGGCAGCCTGTGGTTTTGATGGATGGTGATGATTGCCGCACAACAGGAGACCTTTGCAAAATACCCATCTGCGGCGAATTTCTGCGTTGTGCGCTGCTCACTCGTTTGCCGAACCCTATGTTATGTCTGCACTCGCTGTGCTGCTACGCCTTGAACTTCATCCACATCCGGGTATTTTGCAAAGGTCTCAACAAATAACAGCGTTATGCCGTCGATGAGCATCTGGCGCAAGGTGTGTTGTCGACTGCGTTACAGCGGTATTTTTGGTTAAAACCCGCATCTGTGGTGTTCCAAATGCGCATAAGCTGCCCCGTTTTGCTGTGTTTCTGCTGGGCATCTGCGAATTTTGCCTCAAAAACCGCTTCACAAGCCTGTCAATGAAACACCTCGGGCAGTTACCGTATTTGTTGTGGTTTGTGAAAAAGGGTTTAAATCGGTTATGCCGGTTGGGCTGGTTAGCATGTTGATTTATCAAACTTGTTGCGATGCAATATCAGGCGAATCAAGGTGTTGGGAGTGAAAAAACAATAGCCAAGTGCGACCAAATGTTTTTTAATACAGGTTCTGTTGTGCGGGACAGGCCGTTTGAGCGTTGTGCCGCCACCTCTGCCGTATCCTTTCAAACCCGACACGCCCAGCAAAGGAGAAAAGCGCATGTCTGCCATTGAGTCCGTATTAAAAGAAAACCGTGTGTTCGAGCCGAGCGATGCCTTCAAGGCGCAGGCCAATGTGAGTGGCATGGAGGGCTACCAGGCTCTGTGTGCCGAGGCTGAAGCCGATTACGAAGGTTTTTGGGCCAAGCTGGCGCAAGAGCACATCAGCTGGCAAAAACCGTTCAGCCAGGTATTGGATGAAAGCCATGCGCCGTTTTTCAAATGGTTTGCCGATGGCGAACTGAATGTATCCTACAACTGTCTCGACCGCCATCTGGCCGACAAAGGCAGCAAGACCGCGATTATTTACGAAAAAGACGACGGCAGCAGCGAACACATCACCTACCGCGAGCTGTACGAGCGGGTGTGCCGTTTTGCCAACGGCCTCAAATCGCTGGGGGTGCAAAAGGGCGACCGGGTGGTGGTGTACATGCCAATGGTGGCTGATGCCGTGGTGGCCATGCAGGCCTGCGCGCGCATCGGTGCCATCCATTCGGTGGTGTTTGGCGGTTTCTCTGCCGGAGCGGTGAAAGACCGGGTTAAAGACGCGGCCGCCAAGGTGATTGTCACCGCCAACGAAAGCGTGCGCGGTGGCAAGCATGTGCCGCTGAAAGCCACGGTGGATGAGGCACTGGTCGATGGCGAGTGTCCGAGTGTGGAAAAGGTGGTGGTACTGGCCCGCACCGATGCCCAGGTCCCGATGCAGGAAGGCCGCGACATCTGGTGGCAGGATTTGGTGGCCGGTCAGGCTGCCGAGTGTGCGCCGGAATGGATGAATGCCGAAGATCCGCTGTTTGTACTTTATACCTCCGGTTCCACCGGCAAGCCCAAAGGGGTGCAGCACAGCACCGGCGGCTATTTGCTCGGCGCCATGGTGTCGCTCAAATGGGTGTTTGACTACAAAGACAACGACGTTTTCTGGTGTACTGCCGATGTCGGCTGGATTACCGGCCACACCTATATTGCCTACGGCCCGCTGGCCATCGGCGCCACCCAGATTGTGTTTGAGGGTGTGCCCACCTATCCGGATGCCTCGCGTTTCTGGAGCACCATCGAAAAACACAAAGTGAGCACCTTTTATACCGCGCCCACTGCCATCCGTTCACTGATCAAACTGGGTGCCGATTTGCCGGCCAAGTACGATTTGTCCACCCTGCGCCTGTTGGGCACGGTGGGCGAGCCGATCAACCCCGAAGCCTGGATGTGGTATTACCAAGTGGTTGGCGGCGGCCGTTGCCCGATTGTCGATACCTGGTGGCAAACCGAAACCGGTTCCAACATGATTGCTCCGCTGCCCGGTGCGGTGGCCATCAAACCCGGTTCCTGCACCTTGCCGTTGCCCGGCATCATGGCCGACATTGTTGACGAGTCGGGCGCGCCGGTGGCCAAGGGCAATGGCGGCTTTTTGGTGATCAAACGGCCGTTCCCGTCGTTGTTGCGCACCATCTGGGGAGACAACGAGCGCTTCAAATCCGCTTATTTCCCGGAGGATTTTGGCGGCAAATACTATGTGGCCGGCGATTCGGCCCATCGCGATGATAATGGTTACATCTGGATCATGGGCCGGGTGGATGACGTGCTCAATGTTTCCGGCCACCGGTTGGGAACCATGGAAATCGAATCGGCACTGGTGGCCAATCCGCTGGTGGCCGAAGCCGCGGTGGTCGGCAAGCCGCACGAAGTCAAGGGCGAAGCAGTGGTGGCGTTTGTGGTGCTCAAGGGCGAGCGGCCACAGGGCGAAGAAGCCAAACGGATTGCGGCCGAACTGAAAAACTGGGTGGCGCACGAAATCGGCAAGATTGCCCAGCCCGATGACATCCGTTTTGGCGATAACTTGCCTAAAACTCGCTCCGGAAAAATCATGCGCCGTTTGCTGCGCTCGTTGGCCAAGGGTGAGGAAATCACTTCCGACACTTCTACCCTGGAAAATCCGCAGGTGATGGAACAGTTGAAACAAAGCGTGTGATTCCGGTTTTGGCTTCAGGCTGCCTGAAAATGGTTCAGGTAGCCTAACCCGTTACCCATTGCCCGATAGTCGTCTGTACTGCAGCAATGCAGCGCGGATGGGTGTCGGGCAAAATTTTCGGTTTTTTTCCGGTCTGCGCATAAAGTGTGATGACGCATCAAAACAGCGTGAAATCAAACCGTCAGCGCCAAAGCATCACCCGGACGGGTAACGATTTGCTGGCCGCATCATCAATAAACCTTGGGTTTGGTGCCGATTGTGCGTATAATGCGCAGCCGTGGCGGGTCTCCCCGCATGGTCATCCGAGGCAACGGGTCAGGCGCGGAAGCGAGCAGCCCACCTGGGAAATACCAGTGCCGGGGGCTTGGCTCGCCACCCCAATACCACAGGCTGTCCGTTGCTTGAGCATCGGACAGCCTGTTTTATTGCGGAGTCATCGCCTCGAAAATAACCTGAGACCTTTGCAAAACCGCCAGATGTGGATGCAGTTCAAGGCGCAGCCGCACAGCGAATGCAGACATAGCATGAGCTTAGGCAAGCGAGCGAGCAGCGCACAATGCTTCAAATGCGCCGCAGATGGGGGTTTTGCAAAGGTCTCACCCTGAAATGAGCTGTGTCCCTTCAGCCCGAATTGCATGCAGATCAGACACAAGTTGGACGGTGCCGGGTATGCAACTCACTACATTTTGACTACGGTGTTGTGATACTTTGTTGATGTGTGTACGATTTCTGGTTTTCTCTGGTATCGCGATGGAATTGAATTGGCCATGTGCCTGCTGTGGTGTGAATTCATCCGTTGTTTTGACCAATAAACACTACACCCGCCGACAGGGGCGGGTGTAGTGTTTATGGGCGGAAACACACGGTTTGGTTTAATCGGCTTTTTTCGGTGTGGCCGGGCGTTTGGCGGCCAGACCCAGCGATTGCTGCCATTGGGTGGGTGATTTCACCAAATCCAGTGCTTTGCGCAATTGGTCGTCTTTGGCCGGGTTGGGGGTCCGGCGGGCAATGATGTCGTCTTCCTCCGGTTCGGACGCGGCCTGGGCCTGGCTGGTATCCGCCGGTTGGGTTTGCGGCAGCATGCCGCCGCGCACTTCATTACCGCCGCCCGGATTGCTCAGGTGGCCGTTGAGATCGGCTTCGCGGCTTTCAAAGCGGCGGGTACGGTCTTGCACTTCGACATCGGGGGTAATGCCCTGTGCCTGAATCGAGCGATTGTTGGGGGTGTAGTACAGGGCGGTGGTCAGTTTGATGGCGCCGCCGTTGGACAGCGGCAACACGCTTTGTACCGAACCCTTGCCGAAACTTTGGGTGCCGACAATCACCGCCCGTTTATGGTCTTGCAGTGCGCCGGCCACGATTTCCGAGGCGGAGGCCGAGCCGGAATTGGTGAGTACGGTCAGCGGTATCTGCTTGATTTCCGGCGGCAGGGCGGCCAAGGGGTCGCTGCCGCTGCTGATCATATAGTCTTGCGGCTGGGCCTTGAGGCTCATGCTTTCTTTCTGGTCGCGGCCTTTGGTGCTGACCACCAGCTGGCCCGGTTGCAGAAACACGGCCGATACGCCCACCGCTCCGGGCAGCAGGCCGCCGGGGTCGTCACGCAAGTCCAGCACCAAGCCTTTGAGCGGGCCTTTGTTTTCCTGGCGCAGGGCCTGGATTGATTCGGCCAGACTCGGTACGGTGCGTTCCTGGAACTGGGTAATCCGCACATAGCCGTAATCCGGCTCCAGCAGGGTATGGCGCACGCTTTTCACCTTGATGATGGCGCGGGTCAGGTGCACCACGATCGGCTGGGTGGCATCTTTGCGCGACAGGGTCAGGCTGACCTGGGTGCCGGGTTTGCCGCGCATTTTTTTCACGGCCTCGGTCACGCTCATGCCGCGGGTGGATTCGTCGTTGATTTTGACGATCAAATCGCCGCTTTTCACCCCGGCGCGCTCGGCCGGCGTGTCTTCAATCGGTGCCACCACTTTGACAAAGCCGTCTTCGCTGCCGATTTCCATGCCCAAACCGCCAAATTCGCCGCTGGTGTTTTCGCGCAAATCGCCATAGTCCTTGACGTTCATGTACTCGGAGTGCGGATCAAGGTTGCTGACCATGCCTTTCATCGCGCCTTCGAGAATGTCTTCGTCGCTTTTGTTTTCGTAGTAATTGGCCTTGATTTGGCCATATACCTCGGCCATGGTGCGAATCGACTGTACCGGCAGTGCTTCTTTCTGTTCGTTGGCATGGCTCTGGATGCTCAGGGTGAGCAGGGCACCGCTGAAGGCGCCCAAGGTGTAGAGGGCGATTTTTTTGAGGGTGGTTTTGGCCATCACGGGACGTGTTTCCTTATGGTGATTCATGGTGTGCGGACAAAGTGCCCGGCAGTCTGCAAACCGGCACAGCTTAAAAAATTTCGACGTTGCGGGCAAGCGGAGGCGGGTAAATGTTTGCTAATCGCGGTTTCAGGCAGCCTTCGCAACACAGACCCTGACCGCGGATGCATATGTCTTTGGCAGCCGGAGACATGCCCAATCGGATTCGGAATCGATGCCATCCGCTGCCACGCCTTGAACGGCAGCCCTGTTCGGGTATGGAACACAGGATTGATCGGGTGTATTGGCCCGGGTTGCGGCCGGTCTAACCCAGCCATGACAGGGGATTCATGGCCTGGTTGCGGTAACGGATTTCGAAATACAAACCTTCGCTGCCGCTGGGAATGCGGCCGCTGCGCCCGATGGTCTGGCGCGCGGACACCCGGCTGCCGTTGCCGACGCTGATGCCGGACAAACCGGTGTAAATGCTCAGGTAACCGTCGCCATGGTCGATGATGACGGTATTGCCATAGCCTTGCAGCGGGGCCGCATAGGCCACATCGCCGGCGGCAATGCTGTGCACGCTGGCCGGCGCGGTGGCGATGAACAGACCTTTCCACGTGCCGCCGCCCGGGCGGGTGTGACCGAACTGGCCGGCAATCTGGCCGGATACCGGTTTCGGCAACCGTCCCTGCAGGCGGGAAAAGCCGCTGCTGGGGTTGTTGGCCTGATTGTCGGCTGGCGCTTGCAATGCCATGTCCTCGGCGGTCAAGCCGCTGCCGGCCGTGGTTGCCGGCGGGGCGGCGGTATTCGATGTGTTGCGGTTGGCGGCAGGGGGTGTTTGGGCAGCGGCCGGTGTTGTGGGGCGGGTGGCCTGGGCGCGAGCCTGAGTGCGGCGGCGCGCTTCGGCTTCGGCGCGGCGTTTGGCCGCAGCTTGGGCGGCCAGTTGCTGTACCAGACGGTTGAGCCGTTTTTCGTTGGCACGCAGTTGCGCCAGTTGCTGGTTTTGGTGGTCAAGCTGGCGGTCGAGTGCCTGGCTTTGCTGCTGCTGTTGCCGCTGCTGGCGGCCAAGCTGGCTGAGCAGGGTTTTCTGGCGCTGTTGCAAGGCGGCCAGCTGCTGCTGCTGG
>JBHAET010000247.1:0-10354 GCA_041855705.1 Neisseriaceae bacterium | reverse complement strand
AGATGGAACATCTTGCGCGCATTATTTAACGCCGCAGGTGCTAAATTTTAGCCCAAAATACCGCCGCAACGCCGTCGACGGCACGCCCTTTAAGGAGCCGACCCATGCAACGCCATCCCGTTCTGGTGCCGCTGTCACGCGAGCATCACCATGCCTTGAGCCTGTGCCAACGCATCCGCCGCGCACCGCAGGCCGATCACGACAGCGCCATTGCCGAGGCCCGCGATGCCCTGCTGCAACACTTTGCCGCCGAAGAAAGCCAGTTTGCCGCATGGTGGCCACAGCTCAACCGTCCCGATCTGCAGCAGCGCTTCGAACAGGATCACGCCCTGCTGCGCCACCTGCTGCAACCGCCGTTTCAGGCAGCCCCGCTGGCCGAAATCCTGATGGCCCATGTGCGTTTTGAAGAACGCGAGCTGTTTCCCGCCTTCGAAACCCTGTTCTGACCACCCGTTTGTCCATTCCCATCATCATGCATACGATTGAATTCAGCGCCACCGACAAAACCGAACGCTACCGCGAATTACTGCCGCAACTGGCCGCCTTGTTGGCCGGCGAAACCGATTTGACCGCCAATCTGGCCAATACCGCCGCCGTACTCAAGGCCGCATTCGGCTGGCTGTGGGTCGGTTTTTACCGGGCGGATGCCGCCACCCGGCAATTGGTGCTCGGTCCGTTCCAAGGCCCGCTGGCCTGCACCCGCATCGATTTTGGCCGCGGCGTGTGCGGCCAGGCTTGGGCACAGGCACACACGGTGGTGGTGCCCGATGTCCGCCGTCATCCGGACCACATTGCCTGCTCCTCATTGTCGCAATCCGAAATCGTGGTGCCCGTCTTTGATGCCGGCGGCCAAGTGATGCTGGTGCTGGATGCCGATGCCGAACACACCGGCTGCTTTGACCACATCGATGCCGAATATCTGGCTCAGGTGGCCGCACTGATCAGCCGGCACCACCCGTCCGCACCCTGATGCCGCCCCTGTTACAGCGCCGCAAAAAACCTTATAATCGGACGCTTTGGCACCCTTCAGCCACCGAACTTTGACACCCGGAGCAGACTATGGATTTCTCGCAAGCACGTTTCAATATGGTCGAACAACAAATCCGCCCGTGGGATGTGCTGGATTTTGACCTGCTCGACGTGTTGGGCGAAATACCGCGCGAACGCTTCGTCCTGCCGGAACAACAGGGCATTGCCTACACCGATCAAAGCCTGAAACTGGCCAACGGCGGCAGCATGCTGGAACCCAAAGTGGTGGCCCGCCTGATTCAGGCCCTGTCCCTGACCCGCGGCGACGAAGTGCTGGAAATCGGCACCGGCTCCGGCTATGCCACCGCACTGTTGGCCAAGCTGGCCGGCAAAGTGCACAGCGTGGACATCGATGCCGCCCAGCAACAGCGTGCCGCCGACGTTCTGGACAGCCTGGGCTTTGACAACATTCATTTGCAAACCGCCGACGGCCTGGCCGGCGCCGCCGAAGGCGCTCCGTTTAGTGCCATTTACGTTGGCGGCTCGGTACCGCAGCTGCCCGACAGCCTGCGGGCCCAACTGGCCGACGGCGGCCGGATGGTGGTGATTGTTGGTCAGGCGCCGCTGATGCGCGCCAAACTGGTGGTGCGCCAGGGCGAACAATATGTCGAAAGCGTGCTGTTCGACACCGTGGCACCGGCACTGCACAGCCCGTCACTGGCGGCCCCGGCGGCATTCCGTTTCTGAGTCCGGGACATGAGCGAGGTACACAGCCTGTCACCCGCCCAGTTGCAGCAATGGCAGCAGCAAGGCCGCTCCTTCACCCTGCTGGATGTGCGCGAGGCGAACGAAGTGGCCTATGCCGCCCTGCCCGGCCACACCCACATCCCCCTGCAACTGGTTCCCCTGCAACACAACAGTCTGCCCGACGACCGGCCGCTGGTGGTGTATTGCCATCACGGCATCCGCAGTTTTCAGGCAGCCCTGTTTCTCAGTCGCGCCGGCTTTGACGAAGTGTACAACCTGAGCGGCGGCATTGATGCCTGGTCGCAAACCGTGGACCCGACCCTGCCGCGCTACTGAACGGGCACCGGAAAAACAAACAGCCCGCCATCAAATGATGGCGGGCTGTTTGACAATCTGGCGCACCCGACAGGGATCGAACCTGTGACCTCCGGCTTCGGAAACCGACACTCTTCCAACTGAGCTACGGGTGCGGGGCATGTCGTTGGCGATTGGCCGG
The DNA here is from genome assembly GCA_041855705.1 of Neisseriaceae bacterium. Taxonomy (GTDB): domain Bacteria; phylum Pseudomonadota; class Gammaproteobacteria; order Burkholderiales; family Neisseriaceae; genus JALJZY01. The sequence goes on along the minus strand of JBHAET010000247.1, from coordinate 8,142 downwards.
CGACAGGGGCGTAAGTGTAACGGAAAACCGTCGCCCAGGCAAAGGCTTTTGCAGCAACCGGCCTGCTGCCTGCCGGCAGGCTTGAAACGCAAGACAATTTTGCCAGCCGCACCGGCAAGCGGCAGCAACGCGGCATTCAGACCACTGCTGGCGTGCAGCAAAAAGGCAGCTTTTTTTGCGCCAAGGCAAGATTTGCGATTGGAAAGCCTTGCCGAATTCAGTATAATCCAGCAAATTATTGTTAATACAAATTAACAACAAAATATTCATGATTTTCGTCATAACCCTACCAAACGACGAGGCCTACTTCAAATGATGCACAACCATAGCAAAGCCCGAGGTTCGGCATTAACCACCTTCATCGGCGGCATTGTGATCCTGCTGGCGGTATTGTTTTTCCTGGTCAAACTGGCCACCAGCGGCTACTACAGCGATGTGGCCGACAGCACCGAAACCGCCGTCACCACCCGCATCATGCCAACCGGCAACGTCACCATGGGCGACGGCATTCCGGCCGGCCAGCGTTCCGGCGAACAGGTATTCAATAAAGTCTGCATCCAGTGTCACGCCGCCGACAGCAATGTGGCCAATGCCCCGAAAATCACCCACAATGCCGATTGGGCACCGCGGATTGCCAAAGGCTTTGCTGCCCTGATCCAAAGCTCGATCAACGGCCTGAACGCGATGCCGGCACGCGGCGGCGCGGCAGATTTGACCGATGACGAACTGGCCCGTGCCATTGCCTATATGGCCAACCAGTCCGGCGGCAACTTTACCCCACCGCCGGTTGGCGGCGGTTCCGCTTCCGACGCTTCCGGTGCCGCCGCCAGCGCGCCGGCTGCTGCTGCCGGCGGTGACGCCCAGGTAGACGGCAAAGCGGTATTCGACAAACTGTGCTTTGCCTGCCACGCTGCCAATTCCACCATTCCGTTCTCGCCGAAAATCACCCACAACGCCGATTGGGCCGACCGCATCAAACAGGGCAAAGACACCCTGTTCAAACACGCGATTGAAGGCTATACCAATCCCAAAGGCGGCGTGATGCCGGCCAAAGGCGGCGGTACCGACTTGACCGACGAACAGGTCAAAGCGGCAGTGGTGTACATGATCAATCAGTCCGGCGGCAATTTCTAAAGCCCAAGGCTGCCTGAAAACCTCTTGAACACAACAGCGTACCGCCACGGTACGCTGTTTTTGCATGGACCGCTACACACATGGATACCTTGCTTCCCGACTCCCCCTGGTGCCGCACCTTGCCGGCGGGCGCACTGGACATTGTCGGCGACGTCCACGGCGAATGGCAGGCGCTGCAACAGCTGCTGCACCATCTGGGCTACGACGAGTCGGCACGCCACCCGCAGGGCCGCAAACTGGTGTTTGTCGGTGATTTGTGCGACCGCGGCCCCGACAGCCCGGCCGTGCTCGACTGGGTACTGGACGCGGCTGCGGCCGAACGTGCCTGGCCCCTGTTGGGCAACCATGAAATCAACCTGCTGATGGACGATCCGAAAGACGGTTCCGGCTGGTATTTCAGCAACCGGCCGCAAGACGAACAACGCTATGCACCATGGCGGCACTGGCCGGCCGGCGGCCGCGAAATGCTGTGCCAGCGTTTGCAGCAGTGGCCACTGGCCTGGCAACGGGCCGATTTGCGCATTGTGCACGCCGCCTGGCTGCCGGAGAGCCTGCTCCAACTTGCCGGCGTCGGCACGCTGTCGTTAACGGAACAATACCGCCACTGGGAGGCCGAATTCCGGCACGCCTTCGACGCCAGCCGGTGGGCTGAAGATTATGCCCGCGAACAAGCACAGTTTGCCGCCCTGCTGGAAGATGAACACGCCAGCATTCCCTTCCTGCCGGCCACCGCCCAATATGATTTGTGGCGCAGCCGGGCCAATCCGGTGCGCTCGCTGACCTGCGGCACCGAGGTTCTGGCCCGGCAGCCGTTTTACGCCAACGGTCGTTGGCGCTTTACCGCCCGCAGCCCGTGGTGGCAGGATTATGCCGGCCGGGTGCCGGTTGTCATGGGCCATTACTGGCGTTCCTGGCAGGCGCAACCGGCACCGCCCGGCCGCCTGCCGCTGTTTGGCGGCCACCCGCAAGCCTGGCTCGGTACCGCCGGCAAGGTATTTTGCATCGATTATTCGGTGGGCGCCCGCTGGCGCGAGCGGCAAGCCGGCATAACGGCGGCGGCCTCAGATTACCATCTGGTGGCGCTGCGCTGGCCGGAACACATCCTGGTACGCGACGATGGCCTGCAAACCGCCGCCATCCGCACCGGACAACATGCTTCCTAATTCCGGCCTACATCAGGCATGCTATGGTACCAATCAACAGCGGCACACTGCACAGACCTCCATGCACGCCGTCCCGATACGGCTGCCGTTGCAGACACTGCAACACGGCCTGCAACCCGTCCGTGCGCGCATCCAAAGGAATAAAACACTCCGGCGGTCAGCCCCTGCAGCATCGCAACCGGTTTGCGGATGCACGACGGTGCCATCCATTTGATCCACGAACACACAGGACACCATGCGCATTTTATTGGTTGAAGACGACCGCATGATTGCGGAAGCGGTTTCAGGCAGCCTCAAGGACGAAGGGCATGCCCTGGACTGGGTACAAGACGGCAAGAGTGCACTGGCGGCGGTCGGCAGCCAGCACTATGACATGATATTGCTGGATTTGGGCCTGCCCGGCCAGGACGGACTGACGGTGTTGCAGCAACTGCGACAGGCCCGCCGGCAAACGCCGGTATTGATTGTCAGCGCCCGCGACGACATCGGCAGCCGCCTGTCCGGACTGGACGGCGGTGCCGATGACTACATCACCAAACCGTTTGACCTGGCCGAATTGCAGGCCCGCATGCGGGCGGTGCTGCGCCGCCAGGGCGGGCAGAGCCGGCCGCAACTGAGCAATGGTGCCCTGACGCTGGATCCGGCCAGTCACCAGGTACAGGTCATCGGCAATCAACAGCCGGTGGCTTTGAGCGGCAAGGAATTTGCCCTGTTGCAGGCCCTGATGCTGCGCCCCGGCACCATTCTGTCGCGGGCCGATCTGGAGGACAAACTGTATGGCTGGGGCGAAGAGGTGGAAAGCAATGCGGTTGATTTTCTGATTCACGCCCTGCGCAAGAAAATCGGCAAACAACACATCAAAAACATCCGTGGCGTCGGCTGGTTGGTGGCCAAACATGACTGAACCATCCACCCGCCGCCCGCCGCTGCGCCGGCTGCTGCGCCAATCGCTCCAGGTTCGGCTGGGACTGGCATTCTCGGCAGTGACCCTGCTGACCGCTGCGGTGGCCGGCAGCATCGCCTTTTACGACACCTACCGGGAAACCCTGGCCTGGCAGGACGATGTGCTGCGCCAAACCGCCGCCTACATCAATCCGCAAATTCCTGCACCGGTGCTGCCGGATCAGGACAACGACGCCCGCATCTTCATCCAGACCCCGGCCACCCCGGCCGATGGCGAACAGCCGCTGGTGCAGACCGCCAGCGGTACCGGTTTCGACACCCGCGAAATCGACGGCGACCGCTACCGCGTCTACATCCACCCCACCGCCCACGGCGCAGTGGCGGTGATGCAGGAAACCGAATACCGTGAAGATCTGGCGCAACGCGCCGCAATCAACAGCGCCCTGCCCCTGCTGCTGCTGGTTCCCCTGCTCGGCCTGCTGGGCATGGTCATCATGTACCGCGCCTTGCGACCGCTCTGGCAACTGTCGCAACAACTCGACCGGCGCCAGGATGCCGATCTCACGCCATTGTCCAACGCCCAACTGCCCAGTGAAATCCACGGCTTTGTCAGCGCCATCAACCGCATGCTGGCCAAAACCGAAGCGGCCATGCAGCAGCAGCAGCGCTTTATCGCCGATGCCGCCCACGAGTTGCGCAGCCCGATGACCGCCCTGTCGCTGCAGGCCGAACGTCTGGCCCAGCACCCCCTGCCGCCGGAAACCGCCGAACGTCTGCAGCAATTGCAGCATGGCATCCGCCGCAACCGCGAACTGTTGGCACAACTGCTGTCCCTAGCCCGCTCCCAGGCCGGCAGCCACGGCCAGCAACAGCATCTGAACACCACCGACCTGTTGCGCCGCGTGATCGAAACCCTGCTGCCACTGGCCGAAGCCAAGCAGCAAGAGATCGGCGTAACCGACGATGCCGGGATCAGTCTGGTGGCCGATAGCGGCGAGCTGGAAACCCTGCTGCAAAATCTGGCCGACAATGCCATCCGTTACAGCCCGCCGGGCAGCCGCATTGATCTGGCCGCCCGCCGGCAGGACGACTGGCTGGTACTGAGTGTTGAGGACAACGGACCCGGCATTGATGCAGAGCAACGGCAGCGGGTGTGCGATCCGTTTTACCGCATTCCGGGCAGTGGTGAAGACGGTACCGGTCTGGGGCTGGCCATTGCCGACACCATTGTTCGCCGTTACGGTGGCCGCCTGGTGTTGCAACACAGCCGCCAGTTTACCCACGGGCTGCTGGTGGAGGTACATTGGCCGCTGCCGGCAAGCAAGTGTGCCTGAAGCGGCTGCTCCCTCATAACCGCCGATTTGACAAAATGAGACCTTTGCAAAACTACCATCTGCGGCGCATTTCTGCATTGTGCGCTGCTCGCTGGCTTGCCTAACTCTATGTTATGTCTGCGCTTACTGCGCTGCTACACCTTGAACTGCATCCACATCTGACGGTTTTGCAAAGGTCTCAAAATCTTTGCCGATACCCATCTGTGACGCCAATGGGTGTTTTGAAAGGTCTCAGGCTGCCTGAATCCATGGTTCAGGCAGCCTTTTATGCCTCATCAATGCCGGCCACGGCGATGATGGGCCGAGTGTTGGGCACGTCCGTGCGCCACCCGTTGCGGCTTGGCATGTGCCGGTCGCTGGTGCTGGCGCACATACTGGTTGTAACGCTGTTTTTCGTGGCCGCGCAACATGCCGCGTGACACGGCCTCACGATAGGCCAGATACTGCTGCCGGTTGTCGAATTGGCGGCCTCCATAGTAATAGCGGTTCTGGTAACGGCCTTCACGGTAGTAATCGCGGCTGTCCCGGCTGAGCAGATTGCCGATCAAGCCGCCGGCGGCGGCGCCGATCAGGGTGGACGGCAAATCGTCACCGACCGCACTGCCAATCACTCCGCCCACCGCCGCGCCGACAATGGTGGCTTCGGTACGGTCCATGTCGGCCTGCGCCAACGGGGAAACCGCCAAGGCGGCAATCAGACAAAAACTGCGCCAACTGTGTGCATGGGTCATCGGATTCTCCTGAAAGTCTGGGGGGGATGGGCCCTGGCCGGCCGGACACCTGCCGGCATCAGGCCTGGGCGACATGCCCGCTTCTGACGTCTGCCCCCTGCAAAAGTGCCCGCAACCGTCTTTTTTTACCCATCGGCAACCTTTGTAAACAGCCGGATGGCCATGCCGTTCGAGACGCGAACCACACGGCACGAAATCTTTGCCCCCAGATGTGGATGCCGTTCAAAGCGCAGCAGCGCAACGAACGCAGACACATCAAGTACAAGGCCAAGCAAGCGGGCAGCGCGCAACGCAGAAATTTGCCGCAGATGGGTATGTTGCAAAAGTCTCCACAGACAACTTGTTGCCACGGCCTCCATTCCCATCACCGCCCAATATCCATCCCGCCCAAGCAAAAATGCCGCCACCGGCAAATCCGGCGGCGGCATTGTTCGGTTCAGGCAGCCTCAGTCGTCCTGCACACCCAGTTTGGGCAAAACCGAACCTTCGTCACCCAGCTGCAGCAAGCCGGCATGGGCATACATGCCCAGTTTGGCGCGGGTATCGGCAATGTCCAGATTGCGCATGGTCAGCTGGCCGATGCGGTCGGCCGGGCTGAAGGCGGCCGCCTCCACTTTTTCCATCGACAAGCGCTCGGGGTGGTAGGTCAAATTGGGCGATTCGGTGTTCAGAATCGAGTAATCGTTGCCGCGACGCAGTTCCAGCGTCACTTCCCCGCTGATGGCCTTGGCCACCCAGCGTTGCGCGGTTTCGCGCAGCATCAGCGCCTGGCTGTCAAACCAGCGACCCTGGTACAGCAGGCGACCCAAGCGCAGACCGTTGATGCGGTATTGTTCAATGGTGTCTTCATTGTGAATGCCGGTCACCAGCCGCTCGTAGGCGATGTGCAGCAAGGCCATGCCCGGGGCTTCGTAAATACCGCGCGATTTGGCTTCGATGATGCGGTTTTCGATCTGGTCACTCATGCCCAAACCATGACGGCCGCCAATGCGGTTGGCCTCCAAAAAGAGCGCCACCGGATCGTCAAACGTCTGGCCGTTCAAGGCCACCGGCACACCCTCTTCAAAGCGGACGGTGACTTCTTCGGGTTTGACGGCAACGTTTTCGTCCCAAAATGCCACCCCCATGATCGGTTTCACAATCTTGATGCCGCTGTTGAGAAATTCGAGGTCTTTGGCTTCGTGGGTGGCGCCAAGCATGTTCGAATCGGTGGAATAGGCTTTTTCCACTGACATTTTGTAATCAAAGCCATGCTCGATCAGAAAATGGCTCATTTCGTGGCGACCGCCCAATTCGTCAATAAAGGTCTGGTCCAGCCACGGTTTGTAAATGCGCAAATGCGGATTGGTCAACAGGCCGTAACGGTAGAAGCGCTCGATGTCGTTGCCTTTGTAGGTGCTGCCATCGCCCCAGATGTTGACATCGTCTTCACGCATCGCCGCCACCAGCATGGTGCCGGTCACCGCACGGCCCAGCGGAGTGGTGTTGAAATAGGTGAGGCCGCCGGTGGACACATGGAACGCACCGCACTGGATGGCGACAATGCCTTCGTGAGCCAACTGCTGGCGGCAATCGATCAAACGTGCCTCAATGGCACCGTATTCCTTGGCTTTTTGCGGAATGGCGTTGTAATCGTCTTCGTCGGGCTGGCCCAGATTGGCGGTATAGGCATAGGGCAGCGCGCCTTTCAATTTCATCCACAACAGGGCGGCGGAGGTGTCAAGGCCGCCGGAAAAGGCAATGCCCACTTTTTCGCCCAGCGGCAATTGCTGCAAAATGGTCTGACTCATGGTTCGGCTTTCTGAAATTCGGGGTGCGGACCCGGCCACGCCGCACGGCGTTGCGGCACCGCAAAAAAGGCACAAGCATAGAACGCTTTGCCTGCCGAAGCAAGTGCCAAACGCAATAAAGGCTGCCTGAAATTTTTCAGGCAGCCTGGCAGGCGGAAACGGCGGCTTTAACCGGCCTGGTTGGCAAACAGCGGAATCGCTTTGCGTACCTGCGCCCAGCCGGCACCTTGCAAGGTGTCGCGCTTGGTCACCAGTACCACCACGCTGTCGATTTCGGGAATGCGCGCCATAAAGTGGAAGGTACGGCTGGTGGTCATGAACGCTTCCTGAATGGTGCGGTCGGCCGAGGTACCGCGTTGCTGCGCCAGCCGTTTTTCGATCTGACGGATGTTGTCGCCGGCAAACATATTGAAGGCTGCGGCCGACACCAAATCAATATAGTTTTGGTCGAAATACGGGGTTTGATGGTACACCCCGCGCACTTCACCGTTTTCCAGACTCACCAGCGCGCAAGCCAGTGCGCCGGTTACATTGTCAAATACCTGTTGGCAAATCGAATTGATACTGTTCATGGTTGTTTTCCTGAGTAGTTATCATGGCCGGATTTGGCTCCGGCATTTTGTGTCTTACAGACCCCTTATATGCAAATGAAACAGCACGGCCTTCAAGGCCATGCTGCATGCATGAGGCATTGTACGGAAAGCTGCCGGTTTTCGGCAACTTCTTTGCCGGGAGCGTGCAGCACGGTTGTTGTACGCCGGAAACGCCACCATCCGCGCAGCGGTTCGGCTGCCGAAAAACGTCACCCTGATCCGGCCGGCGGCGGGCGTTTAGGCCCACACCAGCAGCGCGTGGTTCCGTTTACCGCGTTTGAGAATGGTGTATTTGCCAAAACGCTTGTCCGCATCGGTGAGCAAATACAAATCGTCCGGCTTTTCGGCCGCGTGATCGGGATTGTTGGCCGAAGCCACGCTGCCGTTGACCAGCACCGCCTTATTGTGCACAAAACCGCGCGCCTCTTTCTTCGATTGCGCCAAGCCGGTTTGCACCAGGGCTTGCACCACATTGAGCCTGCCTGAAACCGGGT
>JBHAET010000246.1:0-5307 GCA_041855705.1 Neisseriaceae bacterium | reverse complement strand
TGCCTGGCATCTGCGGATTTTTCCTCAAAAAACCGCTTCACAAGCATTCTGACTACACGCCCGAAAGCATTGGTGGACGCGACGGGATTCGAACCCGCATCAATAAGGCAACTTGGGCATTACCCCAAGCCGGGCCTGCCGTTGGAAACGCGCGCCAGTGGCGACCCGTCATCGGAGCCGCAACCTGCATCCTCAACCGTGCCGGCAAACCCATTTCCACCCAAACCGTATTGGCTTTATCTGCCTTATCTGCTGTTACACAGACTGCCCGACGTTCAAAAAACATTTTCGGCAGTGGCGCTCCCTTCTGTGCCAGCGCGCCCGTAAGGGGTGGTGCAACCACGCAACCAGAAATTGAAGAAATATTGCCAATGCTCTACCCGGCTGAGCTACTCCGCCATACTGCCGGCGGAGGCGGGACTTGAACCCGCGACCCGTGGATTATGAATGTAATTTCTTCGGCATTTGCGTTGTTGCACCGAAAACGGGTGGCACCGTACACAACCAGGATTGGAGAAATATTCGTGCTCTATCCAATTGAGCTACTCTGCCATTGTTCATGTTGGCGGCAGAGGCGGGACTCGAACCCGCAACCCCGAGCGTAGTAGGCTGTAATTTCTCCGGCATTTGTGCAAGGAGCCTGTTGCAGACTACGCAAGTGACGTACCAATGTGGAATTTTCTGGAAAATAATTTTTCAGTAATTTGAAAAATAATGGATTATTTTTTTTCAGGCAGCTTGCAAACAGATTTTGATATAATTTGTTTTCTATTTTTAAAGATAGATAAATATCTTTTTTTATATTTATGGAGCATGCGGATGGCAGAGAAAAAACGGGTAGTGATCAGTTTTTTGGGCACCGTTCTGGACAGCGGCCTGGGGCAGGGGCGTTGGCAGAAGTGGCGGGCGAATGTGGCCATCAACCAGCGCGATGATGTGCACATCGGGCGCATGGAATTGTTTTACGCCGAGAAATACCGTGAGCTGGCCGACATCGTGAAGGCGGATATTCAGGCACGCTCGCCAAAGACTGTGGTGAATTTGGTGGCCATGGAATTGGAAAACCCGTGGGACTTCAGCGAAGTGTATACCAAGCTGCACGATTGGGCGGCAGGTTATGCCTTTGACACCGAAGACGAGGAATATTGGACGCACATCACCACCGGCACCCACGTGGCGCAGATCTGCCTGTTTTTGCTGGTGGAAAGCCGCCAGATTCCCGGCGTATTGATGCAGACCGCACCGCCGAAAAACCAGCGGCGCAATATGCAAGCAGGCGATGTCGGCAGCTATGAAATCATCGATTTGGACTTGGCGCGTTACGATGTGCTGGCCGAGCGGCTGGCGGCGGTGCGCGACGATGCGCAACGCTACCTGAAAAGCAATATCGCCACCCGCAATGCTACCTTTAACCGCATGATTGCCGAAATCGAACAGGTGGCACTGCATTCTCCTTCGCCGATTTTACTCAACGGTCCCACCGGCGCCGGTAAATCGATGCTGGCCAAGCGGATTTACGAATTGAAAAAAGCACGCCATTTGATCAGCGGGCACTTTGTCGATGTCAATTGCGCCACCTTGCGCGGCGACGGTGCCGCATCGGCGCTGTTTGGCCACAAAAAAGGGGCGTTTACCGGCGCGGCCGACAAGCGCGACGGCTGGCTGAAAACCGCCGATCAGGGCATTTTGTTTTTGGACGAAATCGGTGAGCTGGGCTTGGATGAGCAGGCCATGCTGCTCAAGGCGATTGAAGAAAAACACTTTTATCCGGTGGGCAGTGACCGCGAAGTGAGCAGTGATTTCCAGTTGATTGCCGGTACCAACCGTGATTTGCGTTACGAAGTGCGTGCCGGCCGTTTTCGCGAAGACCTGTTTGCCCGCATCAATATCTGGCAATACACCTTGCCCGCACTCACCGAACGGCGCGAAGACATTGCGCCGAATATTGAGCACCAATTGGCGCTGGTGTCGCAGGAATTGGGGCGCGCCACCCGCTTCAACAAAGAAGCCTACGCTACCTACCTCGATTTTGCCCTGTCCGGGCAAGCCTTGTGGCGCGGCAATTTCCGCGATTTGGCCGCCAGCATCATGCGCCTGGCCACCCTTTCGCCGCAGGGGCGGATACAGGTCGAAACGGTGGCGGCGGAAATTGGCCGTTTGCAGTATTTATGGCAGGAAGACGTTGCGGTGTCAGACCGACATGCCAATCCCGACCACGCCACAGCAGAATATGTCAAAATAATTTTGCAAAACAAAGGCCTCAATCATGAGACGCTGGACACATTCGACCGGATGCAGCTGGAAAATGTCATCCTGCTTTGCCGGAAACATAAAAACATGGCCGAAGCCGGCCGGGCGCTGTTCAATGTGTCGCGTAACGCCCGAGCCACCCCGAACGACAGCGACCGCTTGCGCAAATACCTGGCGCGCTTTGGCCTAAGCTGGACCGATGTTGTTGGCGATGTCGCATCATGAGACCTTTGCAAAACCGCCATCTGCGGCGCATTTGAAGCGTTGTGCGCTGCGCACTCGTTTGCTAACTCTATGTTATGTCTGCACTCGCTGCGCTGCTGCGCCTTGAACCGCATCCACATCTGGCAGTTTTGCAAAGGTCTCCTCTGGAGGTTTGCAAAGGTCTCCGCTTGATCATCCTGCTAAAACGCATCAAAGGCTGCCTGAAACCGGTTTCAGGCAGCCTTTGATGCGATGGGCAGTTGATTACGGTTGCAATACCTGGATGCCGCCCAGATAGGGTTGCAGGGCGGCCGGGATGGCGATGCTGCCATCGGCCTGCTGGTGGTTTTCCAGTACCGCCACCAGGGCGCGGCCCACGGCCAGGCCGGAGCCGTTGAGGGTGTGCAGCAGACGGTTTTTGCCGCTGGCATCCTTGAAGCGGGCTTTCATGCGCCGGGCCTGGAAGTCTTCACAGTTGGAGCAGCTGGAAATTTCGCGGTAGGTGTTTTGTGCCGGTACCCACACTTCAAGGTCATAGGTTTTGGCGGCACCAAAACCCATGTCGCCCGTGCACAGCACGATGACGCGGTAGGGCAGCTCCAGCAGTTGCAGGATTTTTTCGGCATGGCCGACCATTTCTTCCAGTGCGGTGTATGAGGCATCCGGGTGCACGATTTGCACCATTTCCACTTTGTCAAACTGATGCTGGCGGATCAGGCCGCGGGTGTCTTTGCCGTGGGCACCGGCTTCGCTGCGGAAACAGGGCGAATGGGCGGTGAGTTTGATCGGCAGCTCGGCTTCGGCCACGATCCGATCACGCACGGTGTTGGTGAGGGTGACTTCGGCGGTGGGAATCAGGTATTGGGTCAGCTTGCTTTCATCGCCGCCGCGGGTGACGTGAAACAGGTCTTCGCCAAATTTGGGCAGCTGGCCGGTGCCGTACAGTGTGCTGTCGCTGACAATATAGGGGGTGTAACACTCGGTATAGCCGTGCTGGCCGGTGTGGGTATCGAGCATGAATTGCGCCAGGGCGCGGTGCAAGCGGGCAATCGGGCCTTTCATCAGGCTGAAGCGTGCGCCGGACAGGGCGGCGGCGGTTTCGAAATCCAGCCCCAGGGCGGCGCCCAGATCGACATGGTCTTTGATTTCGAAATCAAAGCTGCGCGGGGTGCCGTGGCGGCGCACTTCCACGTTTTCGCTTTCGTCGGCGCCCAGCGGCACGCTCTCGTGCGGCAGGTTGGGAATGCCGGCCAGCCAGGCATCCAGCTCGGCCTGTACGGCATCGAATTCGGCAGCGGTCTGTTCCAAGGCCTGTTTGATGCGGGCCACATCGGCCATTGCCGCTTCGGCTTCGGCATGTTTGCCTTGGCCTTTGAGCATGCCGATCTGTTTGGAGGTGCTGTTGCGTTCGGCTTGCAGGGTTTCGGTCTGAACCTGCAAGTCTTTGCGCCGCTGTTCGATGGCGGCAAAGCGTTCGGTATCAAAAGCATAGCCGCGATCGGCAAGACGTTGAGCAGTTTGTTCGGGGTGTTGGCGGAAAATTTGAATGTCGAGCATGATTCGGTTTCAGGTGGTGGATGTCGAAAGGCGGAAAGCCGTGCAGGGGTCACATGGCGGGTTAAGCAGGTGGCGGGGGCGCAACATGAAAATGCCCTTGGGCACCTTGCCGCGTCCTTGGCATGAACGGTTGGCGGCAATGGCCGGTTGGCAACTATTCATCGGCTGTGCGGTATTGTAAAGCATTGTCCGGTTTCTGGGCAGCAGGCTGGATCGGATGGCGGTGGGCATCGTGGCGCGGCCGGGTGCGGCGGCACACATCCCACAACAGCCGCCAGCGGGCTGCCCGTTCACGCAATTGGACCCGCCAGCCGCCGGCCAGGCTGATTTTGTCGGCATCCAGCGCCACGGCATCAACACCTTGCCAGGCCGCCAGTACCAGGGCGCGGCGGTTGTGAAACGGTTGCGACACCACGCACAGGCGTTGGGGCGGTTGCCACAGGCCTTCGGCATAGCGTACCACACTGTCCAGTGTGCGCAGGCCGTAAGAATCTTGCCAGATGGCATCTGCCGGGACACCGCCGGCGATCAGATCATCGTGCATGGCTTGGGTTTCACTGAGGCCGGCCGCATCCAAGCCATTGCCGCTGACCACAAAGCGGTGCACCTTGCCGGCATGCCACAGCGCCAGGGCAGCATCAATGCGGTGTTGGTAATAGGCGTTGATGCGGCCGCTGGCCAGGTATTTGGCGGTACCGAGCACCAGCGCATCGTTGCAATCGGGCAATTGCCGGGGATGGCGGAAACAGCGGCCGCGGCTTTGGCAGGCCACCCAGATTTCGGGCAGCAGCAACAGCAAGACGGGAAACAGCCAGAGCAGCAGCATCATCAGCTTTCAGGCAGCCTTGCGGGTTAAAACCGGCGTTGCAGCTTGGTGGCCAGCATGATGCCGGCCGCCAGTTCCTCCACCGATTTGTGGGTGGTGCTGGTGAACGGGATGTTGTGCTGGCGGAACATTGATTCGGCTTCGTTGACTTCAAAACGGCAGTTCTCTTCGCTGGCGTAGCGCGAATCGGGACGCCGCTCGGAGCGGATGTGGTGCAATCGCTGCGGGTCGATGGTGAGACCGAAGATTTTGTGCTTGAACGGCTTGAGCATGCGCGGCAGATTGGTACTGTTCAGATCATCCGGGGTGAGCGGATAGTTGGCGGCGCGGATGCCGTATTGCAGGGCCAGGTACAGGCAAGTCGGGGTTTTGCCGCTGCGCGACACACCCATCAAAATCACATCGGCTTCTTGCAGGTTTTTGTCCGATACGCCGTCGTCATGGTTCAGCGCGAAATTCACCGCTTCCAT
>JBHAET010000245.1:0-19893 GCA_041855705.1 Neisseriaceae bacterium | reverse complement strand
GCGATCTGTTGATTTGCCCGAGCATAACGGCTCGATTTTTGCCCATTGGGCATCAGTTAATACCAGTCTTTCTTCCATAATAGAATGATATTAAATTAATTATAATTGTCAACAGGCCCTAGGGTCTGTTGACATTTAACCGGCGAAGGGGTTTTTTGAGGCAAAAACCGCGTATGCCAGGCAAAAAGCACAGCAAGATTGAATATCTTGCGCGCATTTTTAACGCCGCAGCTGCGGATTTTAACCAAAAATACCGCCGCAACGCTTTCTGACTACACGACCTAATAGTGAATGCACCGACTTTGCCATACGCCACCGTTCAGGCAGCCTGAAACCTTGGCAAAACCCCGTCTGCGGCGCATTGCCGCGCAGTTGCCGGTTTGGCAGCCGGCCGGATGGCCCGGGCAAAACCGCAAACGGCAGCCGCGCCGGGTTATGGATTGAAAGGCCCCCAATCGGCCTGAATGCGGGCCAGCAAAGCGGCGCAGCCGGCCGTGACCAGCCGCCAGGTTTCATCGAAATCGCCGCTGTAATAAGGATCCGGCACCTGCTGGTAACCGGTTTCGGGAATCAGGTCGGTGATTTTGAACACCTGCGGCGGCAGCGGGCCGAACAGCCGCGCCAGCTCGGCCAGATTGGCATCGTCCATGGCCACAATATACTGGTAGCGCGCCAAATCGCCATCACTGACCTGGCTGCTGGCAAAACCGGCCGGATCAATGCCTTGCGCCAGCAGGGTGCGGCGGGTGCCGGAGTGCATGTCTTCGCCATTGTGCCAGCCGGAAGTGCCGGCACTGGCCACCGCAATGTGTGCGTCCAGGCCGGCGGCCGCCACCTGGTGACGCAACACATATTCGGCCATCGGCGAGCGGCAGATATTGCCCAAGCACACCATCAATACGCGAACCGGCGGCATCAGTGGTGCTCCGCAAACAGGGGATTGTGGCCGGGGCGGGTTTGCGCCTCGGCATAGGTGGGCAATTCGGCCTGTTCCGGCAGCGCCTCGTGCAGCAGGCGGATGTGTTCCACCTGGCATTCGGCCAACAGTTCCAGCCAGTTTTGCACCACACTGTCGAGATCCGCCATCGGCGAAAGCGGCCAGGCAAATACCTGTGGCGTGAGCTCGAACGCACTGTCGGTGGCATTAAACCCGATTAACAGGCGGCCGCCGGCCTGGGCCGCGATCACCACCCCGACCCGCGGACTTTGCAGGCGGATGGCACGGATGGCATTGGTGGCAAACACATCGCCGGCCATGCGCAGGCGCAGCGCCCCGCCCTGGGCAATGGCGGCCAGCGGCGGCAACGGCGGCAGCGGGTTGGCAAACAGGGTTATGCCGGCGGTGGCCAAATGCTGTTGCCACATCTGCATCAGCGGCAGGGCGGCATCGCCCAGCGGCCGGTTGAGGGCCGTTTTCAATGCCGGCGGACCGTAGGCCAGCGCATACAGCACCCGCACACTCTGGCCGGCTTCAATGTCGGTGCCGGCCGGAGCGGCGGCCAGCCGTGAGGCCAAGGCTTCGGCCGCACTGCGGTTTTGCTTGGCGGCAAACCAGGCATCGGCCTTGATGTCGGCCAGGGTGGCGGCATCCAGCAGCTGCGGCAACCAGTGTGCCTGATGCAGCACACCGCCCCAATCGGTATCGGTCAGCACCGCCAGCGCGGCGGCATCCGGCACTTGGCCGGGCAACCGGCCAGCTTGCTGGCAGCCGGCCACCACCACCACCGGCAAGGCCAGCCACTGGATTTCATCCTCGTGCTGCGCATCCAGCACTTCGCCCAGGCTTTGCCACAGGGCATGATAGGTGGCGGCATCCGGCGCCAGCGCCAGCGCCACCGACAAACCCAGATAATGGCCCTGGTGCAGCATGGTCGCCAGACTGGCATGCAGGCTTTCGCGGGCCAGCTGCATCTGCGCCTTGTTGCGGCCGGCGGCCAGATGGCCGGCATGCAGCAGCAATTCGTTTTTGACTGGATCGGTGGGATAAGGGCGGGTGTCGGGCAAACGGTGGTGGGTGTTCATCATGGGGGCGGGGCAGGCAAAAGCCGTATTATATGACGAGACCTCGGCCAAAAAGCCATTTGCGGCACATTTTAAGCGCTGCCGGTCGGGATTCTGTACCCGGGTACTGCCCGAGACCTTTGCCAAATCCCCATCTGCGGCGTATGGCTGCATTGTGTGCTGCTGGCTCATTTGCCTGTCTGTTCGATATGAATGAATCTGATTTGCTGCGACACTTTGAGTGCCAGCCACAGCCGGGTAATAAAAAAGGTTTTATTCTTTTAGGGAGTGTAGTCAGAATGCTTGTGAAGCGGTTTTTTGAGGAAAAATCCGCAGATGCAAGGCAAAAAGCACAGCAAGATTGAATATCTTGCGAGCATTTTTAACGCCGCAGTTGCGGATTTTAACCAAAAATACCACCGCAACGCTTTCTGACTACACTCCCTAAAATAAAACAATGCATTATTCAAAGTCGGATGGTTTTCTGGTTTTTTGTTTATCCCGTGTGCATTTTTCCGCTATGCTGCGCACCGTTATCCGGCAGCCGGTGCGTTTGGGGCGGATCCGCCGCCCATGCCGCCGGCTGTTTTTTACCTTTGAACCGAGCGAAACGTTTATGAGCATACCGTTTGACCAGAACAGCGTCCCGGGCTGGATGCAGTCCAACCGTTTGTATGAATCCTGTCTGTTTTTTTATGTCCTGATTCTGGTTTTCTGGGCGGCGGCGGGCTTTGTTACCTTGGGCTTTGAGCTGCCGGGCTTCAGCCCGCAGGGCAATCTGTTGTGGAATTTTTTATGGTTTTTGGTATTGGCCGCCGCCATGGCCGCTACGCCGCTGTGGTACCGGCTGATGTTTCGCCGCAGCATGGCGCAAAAACAGGCCGAATGGGAGGAGGAGGCCGGCAACTACCTGCTTCGTTTTCCGAGGCAGGAGCGGGCGGAGATTTACCAGGTGCTGCGGCGGCTCCGTGCCGATCAAGGGGATTTGCCGCCCGGCCGCCTGCAGGTGTGGGCATTGGTGTTTCTGGGCTGGATTGCCTTGTTCGAGCTGTTTTTTGTCAGCGCCTGGGTAAAGGATTTGCAGCTGGTTTGGCATCCGGCCTGGGCCGAAGCGGCCATTGACTGGGTGCGCCGGCATACCAATACGCCGCCTATTCATATAGACAGGAAGCTTTTTTGGCTGACTTTTGAAACAACAAGAATACCCCTTGAACTGCGAACCGGCAGTGAGCAGGAATTTATGCGCAGTGCGTTTGGCCAGGTGGTGTTGCTGGGCTTTTTTTTCCGGTATTTGTTGTTTTTTCCCATGCTCATCTCAACAGGCATTGTATTGTGGAGGCCGTTGGACTGGGCGCGAATTTCCAGGATTGATCCGCGCCATATCAGGACAGTACGCCAATTTTTGTGGTCCTCATTTCTGAGTTTTTTCACTACTTTCATGATTTTAAGTTATGGCATGTTCATTACGGATGTTGATTATCGAGCAACGGATCTGATCAGCAAATGGGCTTGGCTGAATGGTTTCTGGTTGCATATTCTTCAGATATTTATTTTATGTGGCGTCAAGATGCTGGTGGGTTGGTTGGTGTTTTGGCGGCGTGTTGTGGTATCTCTTTTCAATCGGATCAGGAGTTAAAGATGGACAATATTTTAGAAAAAGGCGTTTCCTATTTTATTATCGACAGCTTTTTGAAAGCGGTGCGTGACAATACCGTCGGCAATCCTGGCGGGAATCCGGACCAGGCGGTATCGATGGGTTTCAGCAATGTTTCCAGGCTGATTTCGGTGGCGATCGGCGAATCGGTGGTCAAGCATTTTTATCTGCAGCATGATGATGTGACGCTGGTGCAGAAACTGACCGAGCAGCATTTCCGCGCGATAGAGGCGGCTGACGAAAAAACAGCGTCTATCGGGAGAGCTAAAGGCGCTGGCCGGGCATCCGCCAGCCGCTTTCAGGTAGCCGGTTTATCCGGGGCTGCCTGAAAGGCAAAGTGATGTAGATTTATCGCCTGTGTTGTGTGAGGTGTTGTCAAACATTCTTTTTCATTAAAACAATGCATTATTCAAAGCCGGATGGTTTTCTGGTTTTCCGTTTTATCCCGTGCGCATTTTTCCGTTATGCTGCGCACCATTATCCGGCAGCCGGTGCATTTGAGGCGGATCCGCCGCCCATGCCGCCGGCTGTTTTTTACCTTTGATCCGAGCGAAACGTTTATGAGCACACTGCTTGACCAGGGCAGCATCCGGGACTGGATGCGGTCCAACCGTTTGTATGAAGACAATCTGTTTTATTACCTGTTGATTATTGCCGGCTGGTTTGTGGCGGGATTTCTGACATTGGGGTTCGAATGGGGCGGATTCTCCCCGGCGCAAAATTTGGCGCTGAATTTTGTCTGGTACCTGCTGCTGTGCACCGGCATGGCACTGGCGCCGGTGTGGTACCGCCTGCTGTTTGGCCGCACCCATACCGCGCAACGCGAGCAGGCTGTCCGCCAGGTGCTGGACGGGTTGGAAGACGAGGCCGAGCGCCAGATGTTTCTCCGCTATCTGGCCGCCGGCGGCCAGCTGCCGATGCGGTCGGCCCAGCGTTGGGCGCTGGTTTTTTTGGGCGGCTATTTTTTGTTCGAAGTCTTTTTCATTACGGCTTGGGTAAAAGACATGGCGCTGGTATGGCAGCCGGACTGGGTGCTGGCAATTGTCGAATGGGTGAAAGGACATACCAATTTGCCGCCGATGAATGAAGGTTGGGATGTTTTTGATTTATCAATTGAGCGCAAAGATTTCATCTATCAATACTATCAAAGCAATGAAGATTTTATGGCTTCAGAACTGGGCATGGCCACCATGCTGTTCAGTTTTCTGCGTTTGTTTGCTTATCCGCTGATTGTTGTTGCACTCATGAAATCCTTTGGTATTGCGCTTGGCTGGCTGGGCACCTCGCAGATTGCATACCGCAGTCAAACCAGCCTGTGGGGATTTATTTGGGCCACGGCGCTGATGCTGGGTACATTCCTGATGACGATTTCGTCGATCTTGATGGTTCAAACCATCAGTGATGATACCAAGATAGCGCCCATTATGTTTGGCAGATGGGTGTGGCTTGCCCAGTTTTATATGAATTTAATCTATTTCTTTGTTGTGATGTCGGTTGTGATGCTGCTTGGCTGGTTGCGACTGGTATTCTCTTTTTTCTTTAATCTGGTTGGAAAGGTTTTAAATTATGGACGATAACAAAGATTATTCTGTTTTTGTTGAAGAGGCATTAAAGCTGGTTCAAACGCACAGTATCGGCGAGATTTCGGGGAGCAACAGCGCATTTGAAAGCTCATGGAATGCCACGTTCAGCAATCTGGCCAAATTGGGCGCACAATATGCGTTTGAATATGATTTAAAGCATTTTGCCAACAGCGGATACATAGAAAAAATCAAAACCGGCTTTCCCGAGTTTTATCAGCTGCAAACCCTGGCCAACTGACCACAACAAATTTTTTATGCCGGCATGCCGCTTGCCTGCGGACGGGCCGTCCGCGCTCCCGGGCTGCCTGAAAATTAAGGAGGAGCGATGATCACGGTTTATGATGTGGCCAATTTGGTGAGGATTTTGTACTGGGGCGCGATGTGGGTGGCGCTGGGAGGCGCGCTGTTGCTGATCTTCACCATCGGGCCGAGGCAGTACTGGAAGCGGGTGGCGGCGGTGCTGTCGGCGCTGGTGGTGATACCGGGTGCTTTTCACCTGTATCCGCGGGCGATTATCTGGCGGGAGGAGAACAAGCCGGAGGTGCGGGCGGCACGCGAACGCTATGAAACGGCCAAGGCGCTGTTTGACGAGCAGTGCAAGAGGGCGGGAGAGAAGATATACCGCACGGTGGAGGGTGTGGAAGGAGTGATGCTGCTGAAGGTGCGGGAAGATTCGCCCGGAAAAAGCTATTACGAATCTAAGCGGGATCCGATGTGGCCGGATGCGGCTGCTTGGGATTTTCACGGCGAGGCATATATTGAAAATTTTTTAAAAACTTGGGCAAATATACATAACACGACAAAGGATAGGGGATACCCTTATGTAGATGTGTTGCAGCAAAACGGCAGTATTGTTCGCTATACTGAAACGGAAGACGGAGATTTGGTTGAAGCCCCCAACCCTGCCCATCCTGCCCGTTATGCGATTACTTATACCAATAATGTGGATCCGGCGTTGAGGAAATACTGGATTGCCGGTACCACCATTCAGATTGTCGACCGGCAAACCAATGAATTGCTGGCGGAAAAAACGGTTTTTGTTTTTGACTCCGGTCTAGGAGATACTTATATGTCAAGAACGCCCTGGCACAATGGCAACATTGAAATTTGCCCGCATGCTTTAGAGCATGAACGACGTACCA
Source organism: Neisseriaceae bacterium (assembly GCA_041855705.1). Lineage (GTDB taxonomy): Bacteria > Pseudomonadota > Gammaproteobacteria > Burkholderiales > Neisseriaceae > JALJZY01. Next base: position 13,513 of record JBHAET010000245.1, on the reverse strand, counting down.
TTGATTTTGTTGATAAAGTTTTGATTTCTATTTTTCCTGCTGAACCTTAAAAGGAGTATGAGCATGACCCAACCCACAGTTGCCCAATATCTGGAATTTGCCAATTTGCAGATGGCTGCCGAAGCTTTCTATGGCTTGAAAAATACCGTGCCGGATTGGCAGGTAGGGCGCGATAAACATCTTGCTTTTAGTAATTTATTGGACCAATTAGGTACAGGCACTTTAACGGTTGGCAATGAACACGCCAGCAAATTCCCCTCCACACTGGCCAAAGAGTTTGCCGAAAACTGGGAAATGGTGGCGCATATTGCCAATACCGGCAGCGGTTTTTCCGGCAGCCTGTTCCGCGCCAAAGAAGATATTCCCGGCACCGATATCAAGGAAGGGGATCTGACATTGTCGTTCCGCAGCACCGAGTTTATCGAGGATGCGGTGCGCGACAACCGCGCCACCAATACCTTTGAAATCAAGGAAAAGGGCTTTTCCTTCAGCCAGATGGCGGATATGGAGCAATGGGTGCAGCTGCTGGTGGACAAGGGGCTGATCGGGAATGGCAAGCCGGTGAACGTTACCGGCTACAGCTTGGGGGCGCATTTGGCCACGGTGTTTAATCTGCTGCATCAGGACGACGGGCTGATCAAGGCCACCTATACCTTTAACGGGGCGGGCGTGGGCAAGGGGGCGGATGGGATAGGAAAAATGTCGGATGGGGAATATCCTTGCCGAGAAATATGGCTTTAAACTGTTGTGCCAGCTGTTTAACGCCATATTTTTCCTTTACCCCAAGGTTTCAGGTAGCCTGCCGCTGTTGGCGATTGGCAAAACCACCTGTTGATTGATCACAATAAAGCCGGATGCATGATGATGCAAAAACTGTTTACCCTGATATTCTGCCTGCTGCTTACTGCCTGTGCGTCCGAACCGGAACCGCGTAGTGAACAGTTTCAAGACGGTACCTTAAAGGATTTTGGCACTCGAGGGCCTAGGAACCGATATGGTATTGACAAGAATATCTATCTTTATGTGGCTTATGACAAGCCGGCTGCATTGGAGGACAATCCGTCCATCATCCCCGGGTGTTCGGTCAGGGTGTTTAATCTGAAAAAGGATTCGGTATTGACTACTTTGCCGGAAGATCAGCTGCTTCATTATCTGAACTATCTGGATACGCCATCCGGTGCCAACTGGCTGGATGATGGATCTTCCCAGCCTAAGTATTATTTTAGGAGCTCAAATCATAAGGACAGTATCCGGTCTCTTTGGTTTAAACGGGAAGATTTGTCGGCCGATATTTTTAATCCGTTTCATGTTGATTTGGCGGAATTCTATCAGGATCAAAATATCCGGCAATCTCCTACCAAGGATGATTTTGACGAGTGTTTGCAGTTTTTTTATGACGGTGCGGAGAAACAGACGTATACCCAAAAATACCATTTGCATTTGGTGGAGAAATATCGGGAAGAGGTGTCTGGGCAATACACCAAACCGGATTTCGAAGCCGTCTTGCAAGATCAGGATACATTGGTGAATATTTTTGCTTTTGGCTGTGATGGTTCTATGGTTTTATTTTTAAATGTCAGAAGGAAGCTGATGATTTTAGTTAGTTCGGGCAGAACCAAAAGCCCCAATCCTTATTGTTCTTAAGTTTAACATTACTTTTTTATAGGAGATTAAATATGTCTACCATTCCCTTATTCCAGCAAATGTGGTCCATGTATCTGTTTGGAAAGTTCGAACCTGTAAAAGGCGCAGATCTTTTAAATGGTGATGTGATTGGGCAGTGTCGTTGCAATATTTGCAACTACAGAATGGCGGATATGGGACATGGGTAAGACAAATACCGGATTTGCAGGTTTACTTCAAGAAACATGGCTTTAAATTGCTGGATCAGCTGTTTAAAGCCATGTTTTTTATTGAGCCAATGGGTTTCAGGTAGCTTCGGGAGCGCGGGCGGCTTGAGTGTATTCCCGGGGCTGCCTGAAAGGCAAAGTGATGTAGATTGATCGCCTGTGTTGCGTGAGGTGTTGTCAAACATTCTTTTTCATTAAAACAATGCCTTATTCAAGGCCGGATGGTTTTCTGGTTTTTTTGTTTATCCCGGGTGCATTTTTCCGCTATGCTGTGCATTCCTGTCCGGCGGCCGGTTGGTGTCGGATATCAGTATTAAAAGGAGGCAAGGCTTGAAATGGCGGCGAGGGCTGTTTCAAGCAGTGCTTTTTCTTCACAGATTGTTTCAGGCAGCCTTTGGTGCAAAGGCTGCCTGAAAATCCATCGATAACAGGAAATCAAAAACATGGTTGATGCCGGCGATATCTTGAAACTGATGACCAGCCTGTACTGGGGGTTGATGCTGGTGCTGGTGGTGATCTTGCTGCCCGTGGTGTACAAGATTTTTCCCAAGGGGCAGCGGTGGGCCGGAGTATTGCTGGTTGTGGCGGGCATTCCGGCCCTGTTTATTGTGCCCATTGTGCAGCGGTATTTGGAGACCAAGCGGGAGCAGGATGTGCAGCAGGCGCGTTATCTGGAAGCCAAGGCGGTGTTTGACGAGCAGTGCAAGAGTGCGGGGGAGAAGATATACCGCACGGTGGAGGGAGTGGAAGGAGTGATGCTGCTGAAGGTGCGGGAAGATTCGCCCGGCAAAAGCTATCACGAATCTAAGCGGGATCCGATGTGGCCGGATGCGGCTGCCTGGGATTCTGCTGGCGAGGGATACATTGACAGTTTTTTAAAAACTTGGGCAAATATGTATGGCACGCCAAAGGACAGGGGCTACCCTTATGTAGATGTGTTGCAGCAAGACGGTAGTATTGTTCGCTATACTGAAACGGAAGACGGAGATTTGGTTGGAACACCAAATCCGGCCAATCCCGCCCGCTATGCCATTACTTATAGCAATAATGTGGATCCGGCATTAAGAAAATACTGGGTGGCCGGTACCACCATTCAGATTATCGACCAACAAACCAATGAGCTGTTGGCGGAAAAAACGGTTTTTATTTTTGACTCGGGAGGAGGTGACACGTACGGTGGCGGCAGTCCTTGGCGCCGTACCGCAACCAAAATTTGCCCTGATGAACCATTTGAACCACACCGTAAGACGAATGCATTTGTTGCTAAAGTTTTGATTTCTGTATTTGCCAACCCTTCGAAATGACTTAAACAAGGAGATTGATGATGTCCCAACCCACCGTTGCCCAATACTTGGAATTTGCCCATTTGCAGATGGCTGCCGAGGCTTTTTACGGTTTGAAAGATACCGTACCTGATTGGCAAATAGGAGAATCTAAGCATTTGCAATTTTCCAATTTGCTTGATGGTTCACAAGGTACTAAATACTTGGTTGACGGCAATAACCACGCCAGCCTTTTCCCCTCCACACTGGCCCAACAATTTGCCACAAACTGGGAAATGGTGGCGCATATTGCCAATACCGGCAGCGGTTTTTCCGGCAGCCTGTTCCGTGCCGAAAAGGATATTCCCGGCACCGATATCAAGGAAGGGGATCTGACCCTGTCGTTCCGCAGCACCGAGTTTATTGAGGATGCGGTGCGCGACAACCGCGCCACCAATACCTTTGAAATCAAGGAAAAGGGTTTTGCCTTTAGTCAGATGGCGGATATGGAGCAATGGGTGCAGCTGCTGGTGGACAAGGGGCTGATCGGGGCGGACAAGCCGGTGAATGTTACCGGCTACAGCCTGGGGGCACATTTGGCGACGGCGTTTAACCTGCTGCATCAGGGTGACGGGCTGATCAAGGCTACCTATAGTAAATCCACTTAATTTCCATTACGGCGTTGCTGCGCCTTGCCGTACCATTTGTACTGTCTGCGGCTTGCTGCCTTGTACTGAAAATTAATTGGATTCACTATATACCTTTAACGGGGCGGATTTTCAGGTATCCGGATTCGGCAAATAGGGTACAGAAGCATGGGTTTAAGCAGTTGGTTGTAGCTGTTTAAACCGATGTTTTTAATCAATCCAACAGTTAATCATGAAGGTGAAAATGTTTTCAATTGGTCTTGATCATTTTTAAACATGGGGATAAGACAGCATAGTCGGTTTTTTAAAAATGAAGATTGGAATTTTGACAATGAAAAGATTATTCGTTTTGGTAATTTGCCTGGTGCTGGCAGCCTGCTCGTCCGAGCCTGAACTGGCTATTGAACAGTTTCAGGACGGTACCTTAAAGGGATTTAGTGGAAAATTAGGAGCCGAAAACCGATATGGCATTGATAAGCATATCTATCTTTATATGGCTTATGACCGGCAGTCTATACTGGATGATAATCCTCCAAGTTCCGGCTGTGTCATCAAGGTATTTAATTTGGCAGAGGATTCGATATTGACAACGCTACCTGAAGATCGGTTGCTTCATTATCTGAATTATTTGGATACACCAAGTAGCTTGGATTGGATCAATCGTACATCTGGGGAACCTATCTATTTCTCATTATCTGGGCACAGTACGCAATCCATTGATTCCATTTGGCTGAAACAAGCAGAATTACCTGCTGATTTTTTTAATCCGTTTAATGTTGATTTGGCTAAGCTCTATCAAGATGACAGCATCCGTGAATCTCCTAGTAAAACCCACCTTGACGAATGTTTGCAGTTTTTTTATGACGGGGCGGAGAAGCAAACTTATACCCAAAAATACCATTTGAATTTTATGGAGAAATATCGGGAAGAAATGCCTGAGCAATATATCAAGCCGGATTTTGAAGCCGTATTAAAAGATCCTGATAGCTTGATTAAGGCTTCTCTCGGTTGCAGCAGCTCAGGAATATTATTTTTGAATGTAAAACGCAAGCTGATTGTTTCTGTTGGTTACGGAAGGCATAAATATCCTAATCCGTCTTGTCCCTAAATTTTCAACACTGTTTTAAAAGGAAATTGAATATGTCCAGCATTCCCTCATTTCAAAAAATGTGGTCTATGTATTTGTTTGGAGGTATGGAGGCTCCTCAAGGAGCAGCACTTTTGCAAGATACATTGATTCGGAAGAATGAATTTGATAAAGAAAAACCATCTCAAACACAAGAAAAATCTCCGGAAGTAAAAATCTCCGTCTCCGAATTTATGAGCCATGGGCCGGGCAAGCTGGTGAATGGCGCGGTATTCAGTTTTGTGCAAAATTTTTTGGTGACCGAAAGTTGGGTTAAGCACAATGTTGGTACGGAAAAAGAATATAGCGAATTGCAGCCGAGCGGGCTGACTACGGAATTTTTGCTGGCGCATGGCGGCAAACAGCCGGATCAAAACGGCGATCTGGTTTTTGACTTGAAAGAGATAGTCTCGCTTAACGAGCAATATCTCGGCCTCGGCGGTGATAGCCCTATCTTGCAGAAGTCGATTTCCCAGCGCCAGTTTTTGCCGGATGACGAAAGCAATTACGAGTTTGCCCAGCGGGTGCAGCTGTTTGAGAGCACCAATTTCCAGGTGGGCGCTGTGGATACCACGGCAGATAACCTGAATGCGGTTTACGACACCACGGTTCGTTTTGTGGTCAGGGCCGACGGTACGCGGGTGATAGAGAATTTCGTTGTCAGCCCCAAAGGCATGGACAACTTTGATTTGATTGGCGGCAATAATGAGGCCGGGCAGGCGGCGGGCAACGCATTCAATATGCTGATGACCGATCCGGGCAGTATCCGAACAGACGAAGAGAAACCGAATGAGGTTTTCGGCATCGGGCGCACGGTGCCCATTAAATATACCGATTACCACTTGCTGGCCAGAACCGCCTATACGCTGGATGACTTCTTGCAGGATCAGGCTGCATTATGGGAGAGCAATTATATTGAAAAAACCAGCCTGCTGATGGATAAGAGGTTGCTTAATGTACTGATGGGTTCATTGCAAATGTTTCAGGAAATGCATGAGCAAGGCATTATTTCTTTTCAGGACGAGACGGGCAGAGTGGTTTATTACGGTACGGTAAGCGATGATAAGCTGGATTTGGACAATATTGCCATCCAAGCTTTTTCTCGGAAGCTGGATCTGTATAGTACGTTGGATGCAACTCTGTCTGTTCCCACCCTCAGCCCCATCAGTCTTGTGGATCTTGAAGAAGACCGCTTGGATAATCTGAATTACGGTTTCGGCAATAAAAAGCAGATTACATTTGTGGCCGGTGATGGCGATGATGTGATTTATGGTCTGGACAAAGCAGGTGCTGTGTTGGTTAATACCCCTGAAAACGATGACCGTATTTTTGGCGGCAAGGGGAATGACCAGTTATATGGCCGTCGCGGCAATGATGTGTTGGACGGGGGAGAGGGCTCGGATTTGCTGGACGGCGGCGAAGGCAATGATTATCTGGAAGGCGGCAGCGGTGCGGACACCTATCTTGTCCAAGGCCGCGATATCGTTTTCGACAGCGACGGCCAGGGCAAAATCGTTTTCACAGGCAGAGACCGGCTGCTGGGCGAAGACAGCCAGGATTTGCAGGCGGGCGCTTTTGTGCGCGACAGCCAGAATCCGGATTACTGGTACAGCGTTGGTGCCGACGGCGAGCTGGATCACGAACTGTTTGCCCAGCGCAGCGGCAACGACCTGCATGTAAACCGGGACGGGGCCGATTTGGCGGTCATTAAAGATTTCTTTCTGCATGCGGCGCACACCGGTGATGGCGGCCGATCCATGTTGGGAATCATGCTGCAGGAAGAAGCCGCGCCGCCGCCGGAGCCTGATGCCGGGCTGATCGCCTACAGCGGCAATGATGGCCTGTACAACGTATTCAATCTGAGCGGCAATAAAGGGTTTCTGATTTATGGCGGCAGCAAAGACGATACCGTATTTGGCGGCACCGCACCGTCAGAATTTTACACCGGTCATGGCAATGACCGGGTATTCGGCAGTTTTGGGGCCGATAAAATTTATGGCGGCGAAGGCTTTGATGTATTGAACGGCAGTGTGTATGTCGGTGCCGGTGCCGGTGTTGTCCGCACGCCGGAGGAGCAGGCCCGGGACAAGGATTTGATTGTGGGTGGCGGCGGGCGTGACCTGATCAGCGGCATGGCCGGAGACGACATCATCCACACCGGTCTGGAGGGCGAGTATTTGTTGAAGGTTGGCGGCGAGGAGGCGGGAGACTGGGCTGCTGGCGGCCTGGGCGATGACCGGATCTTCGGTAGCGCCAACCACGATTTCCTGTCCGGTGGCGAAGGCACCGACCAGCTTTATGGCGGTGCCGGTCGCGATGTGCTGATCGGTGACGGCTTTTACCGCGCCGGTACCGGCAACCAATACATTAGTGTGCCGGATGCGGTGATGGCCATCCATCATACCTACCAGGGCGGTACATGGGAGATTGGCGAATTCAGCACCGCATACCGTACCCGTTCAGATACCGACAACTGGCGGGTGGTTATTGACGAACAGCGCGGCGATTACACCTTAACCAGCGCCATCAAACCGCTCAACAGCGATCACCTTGTGGCCCAGGACGGCGCCCGGGACTACCTGTATGGCGGCAGTGGTGATGACCTGCTGATTGGCCAGGATGGTGACGATTTCCTGAAGGGCGAGGACGGCGACGATATTTTGTGGGGCGATGACAACCGCGACCCGGGCATTGCCGGCAACGACTATCTGAACGGCGGCAGCGGCAACGACACGCTGTATGGCGGCAAGGGCAGGGACACTTTGCTGGCTGGCAGTGGCGACAAAGACGTGCTCAACGGTGGCGAGGGCGACGACATCTACTGGCTGGAAGCGGCCGACTTGATCGGCGAAAACGGCAGCAAACCGCAAAAACGGATTGAAGACAGCGACGGCCAGGGTTCGGTACTGATCGACGGCATTCTGCTGCAAAACGCCCGCTGGCAGGCGGTGGCCGGCGACAGCCCGCGCTGGCAGGCAGCCGACAGGGGCTGGACGCTGGTGCTGGAAGGCAACCAGCTGGTGCTCAGCGGAACAAACTTTGCCGGCAGCGTCATCATTCAGGATTACCGGCCGGGCATGCTGGGGCTGGCCTTGCCGGTTTGGCCGCCAGTGCAACCGGAACCGCCGGTGCAGGATCAGCCGGAACAGCCGGAGCAACCTTTGCCGCCGGCCGGCGATGCCCGCCTGGATGTGCGGGGCGATGACACCGACAACACCTTGCACGGCAGCGATGCGGATGAGGCGCTGCACGGTTTTGGCGGTGACGACGAGCTTTACAGCGGCGGCGGCAGCAATTATGTGCACGGCGGTGCCGGAGACGACCGCTTGTACGGCGGTGCCGGCAACAATCTGCTGTTCGGCGGCAGCGGCCGCGATGTGTTGGCCGGTGGCATCGGAGATGACCAGCTGGACGGCGGCGATGGCGACGATACCCTCAACGGTGGTGCCGGCAATGACCGGCTGGAAGGCAAGGCCGGCGATGATGTGCTGTATGGCGAAGACGGCCGCGACCTGATGTGGGGCAATGAAGGTGACGACACCCTGCATGGCGGTGCCGGTGATGACCAGCTGGACGGCGGCGAAGGGCGCGATATCCTGTCGGGCGGCGAAGGTGCCGACCGTTTGCAGGGCCGTGCTGATGACGACACCATGGACGGGGAAGCCGGCAACGATTTGCTGTGGGGCGATGCCGGACATGATGTGCTGCATGGCGGTGCCGGAGACGACCAGCTGGACGGCGGTGAAGGCAATGACCGTCTTAACGGCGGCGCCGGCATTGACCGGTTGTGGGGTGGCGAAGGTGCCGATGTGTTTGTATTTGACCAACTGCCGTCTGCGGGCGAAGCCGATCTGGTACTGGATTTTGCCGTGGGCAGCGACCGGATTGCGCTGAGCCAGCTGGTATTTGACGGCTTGGGCGGCACGCTGTCGGCCCCGGCATTCGGCGCGGGCAGTGTGGCCGCCAGCAGTGAGGAGCGCATGCTGTTCGATGCGGGCAACGGCCATCTGTACTACGATGCCGACGGTAACGGTGCCGGTGCGGCGGTGCATATTGCCACGCTGTCGGGCAGCGGTTTGGCGCAGCTGGACCACAACAGCTTCCAGCTGGTGTGATGCACGGCGGCAAAGGCTGCCTGAAACACGGAAAAGGCGTTTCAGGCAGCCTTTGTTTTTGCGGCAGGTGCCGGTTGGGCTGCAAACCCAGCCTTATTGTTTGAGACCTTTGCAAAAACCCCAGATGTGGATGCAGTTCAAGGCGTAGACCACGCTGCGAGTGCAGACACAACATAGGGTTAGGCAAACGAGCGAGCAGCGCACAACGCTTCAAATGCGCCGCAGATGGGGGTTTTGCAAAGGTCTCTATTTGTCTGAAGTTTTTGTTGGGTCTTTGTCCCAAACGACTGCTGCGGCAGCAAAACACGCCGCCCGTCATCAAAAGGCTGCCTGAAAATGCTTGATTGCGGTTTCAGGCAGCCCGGGGTTTGCTGTGTTTGGGATCTAGCGGTTCAAATCCAGCAGCAGGCTGTTCATGCGTTTGACAAAGGCGGCCGGGTTGTCCAGTTTGCCGCCCTCGGCCAGTAATGCCTGTTCGTACACCAGTTCGGCCAGGTCGCATCGGCGGCTGTCGTCCTGTTCCGCAGCGATTTTCTGGATCAGCAGGTGGGCGGGGTTGATTTCCAGGGTCGGTTTGCCGGCCGGAATCTGGCCGCCGGCGCCGGCGGCCTCCAGCATGCGCGCCAGGTGCTGGCTCATGTCGTGCTCGCCCACCACCAGACAGGCCGGGCTTTCGGTCAGGCGGGTGGTGGCGCGCACATCGGCCACTTTGTCACCCAGAGCTGCCTTGATGGCGGCGGCAGTGTCCTTGCCGGCCGCTTCGGCTTCGGCCTGCTGCGCCTTGTCGGCTTCATCGGCCAAATCGCCCAAATCCAGTGCGCCTTTGGCCACGCTGGCCAGTTTTTTGCCGTCAAATTCAAACAGGCTGCCGACCACCCATTCGTCCACCCGGTCGGTCAGCAGCAGCACTTCCACCCCTTTTTTGGCAAACACTTCCAAGTGCGGGCTGTTTTTGGCGGCGGCATAGCTGTCGGCGGTGATGTAGTAGATTTTGTCCTGGCCCTCTTGCATGCGGGCAATGTAATCGGCCAGGGTGACGTTTTGCTTTGCGCTGTCGTTGCGGGTGCTGGCAAAGCGGCACAGGGCGGCAATTTTGTCCTTGTTGGCAAAGTCTTCGCCAATGCCTTCTTTCAGGGCATTGCCAAACGCATCCCAGAATTCGGCGTATTGTTCCGGCCGGTTTTTCTGCACGTCTTCCAGCAGGGCGAGCACTTTTTTGACGCTGCCGGCGCGGATGGCGTCCAGATCGCGGCTTTCCTGCAGGATTTCGCGTGAGACGTTCAAGGGTAAATCGCTGCTGTCAATCACCCCTTTCACCCAGCGCAGATACAGCGGCATCAGTTTTTTGGCGTCGTCCATGATGAACACGCGCTTCACATACAGTTTGACCCCGTGCTTGGGATCGCGCTCGTAAAGGTCGTAGGGCGCGCGTTTGGGAATGTAGAGCAGGCCGGTGTAGTCCTGGCGGCCTTCCACTTTGAAGTGGGTCCACGCCAGTGCGTCGTCAAAGTCGTGGGCCACGTGTTTGTAGAATTCCTGATACTGGGCATCGCTGATGTCGCTTTTCGGCAGGGTCCACAATGCCTGGGCGCGGTTGACCACTTCCTGTTCGTCGCTGGCTTGCGGATTGCCTTCGTCGTCGTATTCCGGTGCTTTTTTCATGTAAATCGGCACCGAAATATGGTCGCTGTAGGTGGTGACGATGCGGCGCAGGGTCCAGTCCGACAGCAGATCGGCCTGATCGTCTTTCAGGTGCAGGGTCACGGTGGTACCGCGTTCGGCACGGGTGATGGTCTCGACGCTGAATTCGCCATCGCCGGCCGATGTCCAGCGCACGGCCTGGTTTTCAGGCAGCCCGGCACGGCGGCTTTCTACGGTGACGGTGTCGGCAACGATGAAGGCCGAATAAAAACCGACGCCAAACTGGCCAATCAGGTGCGCGTCTTTTTGCGCATCGCCGGTGAGTTGCTCAAAAAACGCCTTGGTGCCGGATTTGGCAATGGTGCCCAGGTGTTCGATGATTTCAGCTTCGCTCATGCCGATGCCGTTGTCGGTGATGCTGATGGTTTTGGCCTCTGCATCGGCGGTGACGGTGATGCGCAAATCGCCGTCAGGGGCCAGCAGGGCGTTGTTGTTGAGTGCCTCGAAACGCAGTTTGTCACAGGCATCGGCGGCATTGGAAACCAGCTCGCGCAAAAAAATCTCTTTGTTGGAATACAAAGAGTGAATCATCAGTTGCAGCAGCTGTTTGACTTCGGTTTGAAAAGCGTGGGTCTGTTTCATGGTATGTGGCTCACTCCCGGAAAAACAAGGGCGGCATGGCTCTGTGTGCGGCCTGCCGCCGGTAGAGGATGGTACAGCGGTTGGGAGGCAAAATAGGGGCGGATGCCGGGGCTTTCAAGTCTGGGGTGCGGGTCAAGGTGCCGGTGTGGCAAACGCGGTGTGGCGGATGCTGCGGGATGGATAGATGGGCGGAACGGGTATGGGCAAAGGTTTCAGGCTGCCTGAAGTGGTTTCAGGCAGCCTGACGGGGGAGCCGGTTTCTGTTGATGATCATGGATCCTGGCGGCGGGGGCCGGCCATGCGGTTGAGGATTTTTTCGCCCCGCCACTGGTGCATCAGTGCCGCGGCGATGTGGCCGCCAACCAGGGCAAACAGCAGCCAGGCCAGTTCGCCGTGCCACTGGCTGCCGATGTTGACCATCCAGTCGATTTTTTCACCGGCCGCGGGCATTACCGGCAGGCCGAAGACCTTGAGTTCGCCACGGGCCGAGCCGTATTGGCGCAACAGTGCGGCCAGCGGCACCGCCAGCATCAGCAAGTACAGCACGCCGTGCCCCAGGGTGGCGGCCAGGCTGCCTGAAGGGCGGCGGGTGAGGTTGAGCAGGGCCCACCACACACGCAACAGGGCCAGCAGCAACAGGATGAAACCCACCGATTTGTGGTTGTCGATCAGGCCGAAATAGGCTTCGTCCACGTTCCAGGCCACGGCGGTGAACAGCATATAGCCAAAGGCGGCGGCCATGCTCCAGTGCAGCAGGCGGCTGATGCTGCCGTAGGCGGTATTGGTATCGGGTTTCATGATGTGCGGGATGAGGGTGGCAAAGCGCGCAGTATAGCGCCTGGCGGGTAAGCCGCCGGCAGGGTGCGGTAAAAAACGGCAAATCCGGCCGCTTGCAACAGGGCGTGGTGCGTCGCGGGAAGTGCTATAATCGCCGCCAAATTTCTGTATTGCCAGTGTGCAAGGAGCGGCATGAGCCTGTTGAACACCATTCTCAGCCACAACGACGAATTTGTCGAACAGGGCGCGTATTCCGATTTTTTCACCAACAAATACCCGGAAAAACAGCTGGCCATCCTGACGTGCATGGACGCGCGGATGATGCAGCTGCTGCCGGCGGCAATGGGGCTGAAAAACGGCGATGCCAAGCTGATCAAGAATGCCGGCGCCCTGGTGACCCATCCGTGGGGTTCGGTGATGCGGTCGCTGCTGGTGGCGGTGTTTGAATTGAAGGTCAGGGAAATCATGGTGGTGGCGCACCACGATTGTGGCATGCGCGGGCTCAATGCGCAGGCGTTTTTGCAAAAAAGCCAGGAGCAGGGCATTCCCGACGACCGCATCACCACCTTGCGCAATGCCGGCATTGATCTGGACGGCTGGCTCACCGGCTTTGACAATGTGGAAGACAGCGTGCGCCACACGGTGAGCATCATCCGTCGTCATCCGCTGATGCCCGACAGCGTGGCGGTACACGGCCTGGTGATTCATCCGACCACCGGCAAACTGACCGTGGTGGTGGACGGCAGCAGCGAGTGTGCGCTGTGAAACGCCTGGGCCTGTTTGGCGGCACCTTCGACCCCGTCCACTGCGGACATGTGGCGATGGCGCAAGCATTTGCCGATGAATTGGCGCTGGAAACGGTGGTGCTGATTCCGGCCGGCGACCCTTACCACAAAACCGAAGCCACCCGTACCGCCGCAGCCGACCGGCTGGCGATGGTGCAGGTTGCGGTGGCTGATGATGCGCGGCTGGCGGTATCTGATTGCGATGTGCTGCGCGAGGGGGCGACTTACACCTTCGATACGGTGCAGATGTTCCGCCAGATCTTTCCGCAGGCGCAGCTGTGGTGGCTGCTGGGCATGGATGCCTTGTTGCAGATTCACACCTGGCACCGTTACCGCGCCCTGTTGGCAGAGGTGAATCTGGCGGTGGCCGCGCGCGGCAGCGCCGGCTTGCAGCAGCTGGATGCCAGCCTGCACCACTGGCTGCCGCAGGCACTGGCCAAGGCGCAGCAGCAACCGGAGGGTTGCGACGGCGGCCGTCTGCACCTGCTGCAAACCCCTTGGCTGCCGGTCAGCTCCAGCGACATCCGTGCCGCCTACCGGCAAGGCACACCGGCAGCGGCGGCCGCCAAGCTGCCGCCGGCGGTGGCCGAGTATATTGCCCGGCACGGCCTGTACCGACCGGAAAATTGAATTTTGATAACCGTATGCCGCCGGCACCGGGCCGGCGG
>JBHAET010000244.1:0-9415 GCA_041855705.1 Neisseriaceae bacterium | reverse complement strand
GGCGCGCCGAGCCGTTGACAATCGCATCGGTGGCGGTTTGCAGGGCAAAAGTGGCCGAAGAACAGGCCACGTTCATGTCAAAACCAAAACCGCCACAGCCCAAGGCTGCCTGAATTTCAACCGCCATCGCCGGGTAGGCGCGCTGCATATTGGAGTTGGCCACCAGCACCATGTCGATGTCGGCTGCAGCCACCCCGGCACGGGTCAGGGCGTCGTTGGCCGCCGCCACCCCCATTTCGGCCTGCAGCGACAGGGTGTCGTTGTCGCGGGGGGGCAGTTGCGGACGCATGATGTCGGGGTCGAGAATGCCGCGCTTGTCCATCACGAAGCGACTTTTGATGCCGGAAGCCTTTTCGATGAATTCGCTGCTCGATTCGGCCAGTGCCGCCCGTTGTCCGGCCGCAATTTCATCGGCATGGGCCTGGTTGTATTGCGCCACATAACGGTTGAAAGCCGAGACCAATTCATCATTACTGATGGCATCGGGCGGGGTAAACAGGCCGGTGGCACTGAGGGTGGCGGCGTATCGGGTCATGATTCGGTGGTCGAAGGGCTCAAAACAGGGTGCAGCATAATCGTCCGGACGCAATATGTCAAAATATGTAAACCGAATCAATGCGCAGGATGGCGGCTGACGAGCCGAAACGCAGGTAATTTTCAGTTAATCACAGCTGAATGAATTGTAAATATTGAATTTAATCAGATGGCTGAAAATAATGCTGTGCTGCAGCGATGGTTTGCGGGCTGCCTGAAAATCCGTACAATGCTTGCCGGATTGCACTCTTGCAGCACAATTTAAGGAACACAGCGTGGGCAAAAAATGGTTGAAATGGGGCGGCTTGCTGTTGCTGGCAGCGGTGGTGGCAGTGGGATTGTGGTGGTGGCTCAAGCCGCAGCCGGCCACGGTTTATATTACCGAAGAAGCCAAACAGGCCGACATTCGCCAAACCGTTTCCGCCACCGGTGAAATCGCTGCCGCCCAATTGTTGGACGTGGGGGCGCAGGTTTCCGGACAGATCAAGGTGATGCACGTCGAAATCGGCCAATTGGTGGAAAAAGGCGATTTGATTGCCGAAATTGACGCCACCACCCAAACCAATACCCTCAATACCCAGAAAGCCCAGCTGGAAAGCTATCAGGCGCAACTGGTTTCGGCACAGATTGCCTTGCGCAGTGCCGAGCGCCAGTTGGCCCGCGAGCGGGCGCTGATGGCGGAAAACGCCACTTCCAAACAGGAATTGGAAAGCGCGCAGGACACTCATGCGGCGGCCAAGGCCAGGGTGGCCGAATTGCAGTCATCGATCCGGCAAACCCGCATTGCCATCAGCAATGCCCAGTCGGACTTGGGCTATACCCGCATCACGGCGCCGATCAGCGGTACGGTGGTGGCGCTGGTGGTGGAAGAAGGGCAGACCATCAATGCCAACCAAACCACGCCCACCATTGTGCAGATTGCCGACTTGAAGCAGATGCTCAATAAAATGCAAATCGCCGAGGGCGATGTGACCAAGGTGGCGGCCGGACAGGAATTGGTGTTTACCACCTTGGCCGATCCGGAGAGCGAGCGCCGGGCCAAACTGGACAGCATTGATCCGGGCCTCACCACCATGTCGCAGGGCAGTTACACCACCAGTACCGACACCACCAGCACCGCCATTTACTACTATGCTCGTGCCTTGGTGCCGAATGAAGACGGTCGTTTGTCGATCGGCATGACCACCCAGAACAACATCATCATTCACGAAGCCAAAGGCGTGCTCAGCGTGCCGGCCATGGCGGTGAAGGTGCGTGATGGCAAGCGCTATGTCCGCGTCCTGAAAGCCGACAACCAGACCGAAGAACGTGAAGTCAAGGTCGGCATCAGCGACGGCACCCGCACCGAAGTCAAATCCGGCCTCGCCGCCGGTGACAAGGTGGTGGTGTCGGAAGGCAGCGGCGAAGTGAAAGAATGGCAGGGCGGCCCCGGCGGTCCGCGTATGTAAGCCGTACCCGCCCATACTTTCAGGTAGCCTGCCTGAATCAGGAAAGGAAAGCATCGTGAACAAAATCAACACACTGTTGCCCGGTTTGTTGTGGCTTTGGCTGGCCCAGCCGGTTTGGGCCGATGATGCCTTGCACTGCCAAGCCAAGCCGGGTGATGACGACATCCAGGTACTGGAATGCGATTACGCCCGGGATGATTTGGCCGGTGCCTATCGTGCTTTTTTCCGTATGCTGCGTCCGCAGGGGTCGCCATTGCCTGCAGAGCTGCCGCCGCAAAGCCGAGTCTATCCCGACGATGCCGAGGTGTACCGCTACATCAAATGGGAGCCGCCCATACAGGTGGTGGTAGTGGAAGAGGGGCGGGACGGTAGCCGCAATACCGCCACGTTGCGGCGTGAACAGGGGCGGGTGTATGTGCACTGGCTGGCCCTGCCGCCCTGAGCCCTTGGGCAGATCAGAGCGTGCCGGGCAAACCATGCTCTGGCGCCGGTTTCCTGTGGCGGCAGCGTCACACGGCCAACGCGCTGCCGATGGGCAGCCGGGACAGTTCTGGTCAGCATTGGCCTGCTGCCCGCAACCGAGTGCCGGACAAGTAGCGGGCGTTGGCAGCCTGCCTTTTAGGCTGCCTGAAAACCGTTTTCAGGCAGCCGCCAATATCCTCAAGAAGCCTTATGAATCTGATCGAATGCACCAACATCAACCGTTATTTCGGTGAAGGCGACAACCGGGTCCACATTCTCAAAGACGTGAGCCTCACCATCCAAAAAGGCGACTTCATTGCCATCATCGGCCAGTCCGGCTCCGGCAAATCGACGCTGATGAACATTCTGGGCTGTCTGGACACCGCCACCTCCGGTTCCTACAAAATCGACGGCGTGGAAACCGCGCAGATGGATGGCGATGAGTTGGCGGCGCTCAGGCGGCGCAAATTCGGTTTTATTTTCCAGCGCTACAATCTGCTGGGCGCACTGACTGCGCGTGACAATGTGGCGCTGCCTTCGGTGTATGCCGGACTGGACCACCAGGCACGCAACCGGCGCGCCAACCTGCTGCTTCAGGACTTGGGTCTGGAAGGCAAGGAAGACAACAAGCCCAACCAGCTCTCCGGCGGCCAGCAGCAACGCGTATCGATTGCCCGCGCACTGATGAACGGCGGCGAAATCATTCTGGCCGACGAACCCACCGGCGCGCTGGACTCGCAAAGCGGCGAGATGGTGATGGAAATCATCCGCGACCTGCACCAGAAAGGGCACACCATTATTTTGGTGACCCACGACCCGAACATCGCCGCCTTTGCCAACCGGGTGATTGAAATCAAAGACGGCGAGATTATTGCCGACAGCAGCAAAAGCGAAGAGATTGCGGTCAGCAATGTGACCAGCCAGCCGGAAAATTCATCGTGGCGGTTTTACAAAGACCAGTTTGTCGAAGCCTTCAAAATGTCGGTGCAGGCCATCATGGCGCACAAGATGCGCTCGCTGCTGACCATGCTCGGCATCATCATCGGCATTGCCTCGGTGGTGTCGGTGGTGGCTTTGGGGCGCGGTACCCAGGAAAAGATTTTGGCCGACATCAGCGCCATCGGCACCAACACCATCGGCATTTATCCCGGCAAAAGCTTCGGCGACCGAACCCGCCACCGCATCCGCACGCTTACGGTGGCCGATGCTGAGGCCATCAGCAAGCAAAGCTATGTCGACAGCGTGACCCCGCTCACCTCCACCAGCGGCACGGTCACCTACCGCAATACCGACCTGACCGCCCAGCTGTACGGTGCCGGCGAGCAGTATTTCAGCGTGCGCGGCATCAAGCTGGCTCAGGGGCGGCTGTTTGACCAAGAAGATGTGAAGAGTCGCGCCCAAGTGGTGGTCATCGACCCGAATACCCAAAAACAGCTGTTTCCCGAAGGCACCAACCCCATCGGCCAAACCATTCTGTTCGGCAAGCGGCCGCTGAAAGTCATCGGCATTACCGATCCTGAGCAGAACAACTTCGGCGGCAGCGACAATTTGCAGATGTGGGCGCCCTACACCACGGTGATGACCCGGATTACCGGCGAAACCTACATCAGTTCGGTGACGGTTAAAATCAAGGACGACGCCAATTCGGCGGTGGCCGAGCAGGGCTTGAAAGAGTTGCTGCTGGTCCGCCACGGCAAGGAAGACTTTTTTACCAACAACAGCGACAGCATCAAGAAAACGGTGGAGAGCACCATGGGGGCGATGACCCTGCTGATTTCCTGTATCGCCCTGATTTCGCTGGTGGTCGGCGGCATCGGCGTGATGAACATCATGCTGGTGTCGGTGACCGAGCGCACCAAGGAAATCGGCGTGCGCATGGCGATTGGTGCGCGGCAAAGCAATATTTTGCAGCAGTTTCTGATCGAATCGGTGCTGATCTGCCTGATCGGCGGCATGGTCGGCATCGTGCTCTCGTATGTGATCGGCTTTTTGTTCAATACCTTTGCCAGCGAGTTTGCCATGTCGTTTTCCACTCTGTCGATTGTGGCGGCCGTGTTGTGCTCCACCGTCATCGGCGTGCTGTTCGGTTTTATGCCGGCCAAAAGCGCCTCCCAGCTCAACCCGATTGCCGCCCTGTCGCGTGACTAGGCTGCCTGAAATGAAAGCCATTGCCATGAATACCTTGACCAAACAATTTGTTATTCGCCGGCCGCTGCCGGCCGCCTTGGCGCTGGCAACAGCCCTAGCTTTGGCGGCTTGTGCCAACACCACTCCCTACCCGCAACAGCGCCTTGCTGCTGCCCAAATGCTGACACCGGAACAGGTGGCCGAACGTTATCAAGTGGATGAGGCGTGGTGGCAAATGTATCAGGACCAACAACTGAACCGTCTGGTGGCGCAGGCGCTGACCAATAATCTGGATTTGCAAAAAGCGGCGGTTACGGTGGAAAAAGCGCGCTTCAGCGCCAATGAAGCCGGTGCGGATCTGGTGCCGCAGGCCAGCGGTTCGCTGGATGGCAGTGTCAGCAAAAATCTGGAGCAAGGCGGTGCCAGCAGCCGCAGTTTCAGCAGCCGGGTGGGTTTGAGTTATGAGCTGGACTTGTGGCAGAAAGTGCGCGCCACAGCCGATGCCGCCCGCCAGGGTTACCGTGCCAGTGCCCAGGATTTGGCTGCCAGCCGGCTTTCGCTGATCAACAGTGTGGTCGATGCCTATTTCCACCTGGCTTATCTGGATGAGGCCATGGCGCTGACCGAGCGCAGCATCGGCCAATACCGCGAAATTGTCCGCATTACCGAGAGCCAGTACCGCCACGGCAAGGTGGCGGTCATCAATCCGGACAGCGCCCGCCAAAGCCTGCTCAGTGCCGAAAACAGTTTGCTATCGTTGCGGCAGAACCGCAACGAGACCGCACAAACCCTGCGCAATCTGCTCAATTTGCAGCCGCAGGACGATTTGGCCTTAAAGCCAACCCCCTTGGGCCAGTTGCCGGCCACCACTGTTGATTTGGCCGTGCCGTTGTCGGTACTGGCCAACCGGCCGGATTTGCAGGCCGCCGAGTACCGATTGCAACAGGCCTATGCCAGCCAGCAAGCTGCCCGGCGCAGCTGGTATCCCAGCATCACGCTGGGGGCGGCAGTCAGCACCGCATCCGACCGGGCACGCAATCTGTTTAGCGTGCCGATTGGCGCCGGCACGGTCAACATCAATCTGCCGTTTTTGAGCTGGCAGACCCTGCACTGGCAAAACCAGCAGGCCAAAGCCGACTTTGAATCGGCCCGATTGGACTTTGAGCAGGCGCTGACCACCGCATTGAACGAAGTGGACGGTTATTACCGGCAATATGCCCTCAGCCGCGAAACACTGACCAATGCCGAGCAGAAATACCGGTATGACCAAAACAGCAGCCGCTATTATCAAAGCCGCTACCGTCATGGTGCCAGCGCGCTGAAGGACTGGCTGGACGCGCTCAATACCGAGCTCTCATCGGCACAAACCGTGCTCAATCAGCGCTATACCGTGTTGCGCAATGAAAATCTGGTGTACCAGAGCATGGCCGGCCGTTATCGGGCCCGCACGGGCGCCGATGCGGCGCCATAATCCGGCCAAGCTTGCGCAGGTTTGTTGGGTGCTGTGCACAAAAGCCGCCAACGGTACAAGCTGAAACCTTTGTACCCACATATGTGTGTGCCGTTCAAGGCATAGATCACATTTCCGAGTGCCGACATCACACGGAGAAAGATGACACGACCTAAAGCATCAACTGGCAACGAAGAAATACCCCGCACATGGAGAGCAAAGACTTCAAGCTGGCCATGCTGTTCCAGGCCGGCAAAGATTTCAGGCAGCCTGTTTGCATCATCAAGCACTTAAATGGCTTAGGGAGTGTAGTCAGAAAGCGTTGCGGTGGTATTTTTGGTTAAAATCCGCAGCTGCGGCGTTAAAAATGCTCGCAAGATGTTCAATCTTGCTGTGCTTTTTGCCTTGCATCTGCGGATTTTTCCTCAAAAAACCGCTTCACAAGCATTCTGACTACACTCCCTAAATCGTGCCTTGTGCCTTTACTCGCTCGGCACCGTCGAAACGGCTCAAGGCCGACAGATAGGCTTTGGCACTGGCCACCAGAATGTCGGTGTCGG
Source organism: Neisseriaceae bacterium (assembly GCA_041855705.1). Lineage (GTDB taxonomy): Bacteria > Pseudomonadota > Gammaproteobacteria > Burkholderiales > Neisseriaceae > JALJZY01. Next base: position 2,834 of record JBHAET010000244.1, on the reverse strand, counting down.
CACCTTGGCCGCTGACCAGCCGGCCGTCGCGCAACAGGCGCACGGTCACTTCGCCTTGGCTTTCGGTGCCGGCGGTAATCGCATTGACCGAATACAATTGCAATTCGGCCGCACTTTGGGCCACGCTCTCGATCGCTTTGAACACCGCATCCACCGGGCCGGAACCTTCGCTGTGGGCACGCTGCTCGGTGCCGTCGCGGCTGAACACGATTTCGGCGGTCGGGGCTTCGCCGGTTTCGGTCTGGATTTTCAGCGACAGGTATTTGTAGCGGTCTTGTGCCATATTGACCAGCTCATCCGATACCAGGGCGTGCAAATCCTCATCAAAAATTTCCCGCTTTTTGTCGGCCAGCTCTTTAAAGCGGGCAAAGGCGGCATTCAAGGCTTCTTCACTGTCCAATTCGATTCCCAGCTCGGCCAATTTGGTTTTGAAGGCGTTACGGCCGGACAGTTTGCCCAGGGTTAAACGGTTGGTGCTCCAGCCCACGCTTTCGGCAGACATGATTTCGTAGGTTTCGCGGTGTTTGAGCACCCCGTCCTGATGGATGCCGGATTCGTGGGCAAAGGCGTTGGCGCCGACCACCGCTTTGTTCGGCTGTACCGGATAACCGGTGATGGTGGACACGAGCTTGGATGTCGGCACAATCTGGGTGGTGTCGACACCGGTTTCGAGACCGAACAGGTCGTGACGGGTTTTCAGTGCCATCACGATTTCTTCCAGGCTGGCATTGCCGGCACGTTCTCCCAGGCCATTGATGGTGCACTCCACCTGCCGGGCGCCGCCTTGAATGGCCGCCAATGAGTTGCCCACCGCCAAGCCCAGATCGTTGTGGCAATGGGCCGACCACACCACTTGATCGCCACCGGGGGTTTTGCCGATCAATTCACGGAAAAAGGCTTCGGTGCGAAAGGGGACAGAATAGCCAACGGTATCCGGAATATTGATGGTGGTGGCGCCAGCCTCAATGACGGCACCGCAGACTTCGGCCATGAAATCAATGTCCGAACGCAAGGCGTCTTCACAGGAAAACTCAACATCATCGGTGTATTCTTTGGCAATTTTAACCGCCTTGACTGCCGCTTCCTTGACCTGTTGCGGCGTCATTTTCAGTTTGTGTGCCATGTGCAGCGGGCTGGTGGCGATAAAGGTGTGGATGCGTTTGCGTTTGGCAGGAGCCACCGCTTCGCCGGCCGCGCGCACATCACGTTCATTGGCCCGCGCCAGCGAGCAGACCGTGGCATTTTGAATGACTTGGGCAATGCTTCTGACGGCTTCAAAGTCGCCGGGACTGGCGGCGGCAAAGCCGGCTTCGATCACATCGACCCCCAGTTTTTCCAACTGGCGGGCAATGCGGATTTTTTCTTCCTGGGTCATGGCAGCACCCGGCGACTGTTCGCCGTCGCGCAAGGTGGTGTCAAAAATGATTACACGGTTAGAGCCGGTCATGGAGGTCTCCGAAGTGGTTTGTGGGGTCATAAAGGTGTTGATGTCCAATGGACGGCCTTGGGCTTCGGCCAAGGCAATCAGTTTTTGCAGTTGTGCCAGCGGCAGCGAGCCGCGGGCACGCCATTTGTAAATGGCGGCCGTACTGACGCGCTCTTGCGGGTGTTGCTGTTTCAGGGCGGCGGCCAGGGCGTTGACGCCGCCGAAGTAGGCGATCAGGCGGTCAATGTCCAGTTGCATAATAGACCTTTTGTCTAAAAATTGACTAAATAAGCGATGATGAATGGCTGGAATATACGCCAAATTGGACAATATGGCAATATTGAGCCGAGTGTTGGACAGACTGAGAGCTTTGCAAAACCCCCAGATGTGGATGCAGTTCAAGGCGTAGGCCACGTTGCGCGTGCAGGCATCACATGGCGAAAGGCTAAACAAGCGAGCGGTATCCCTATATAGGGTATAAACTGACAACGCTTCTAATGCGCCGCAGATGGGGGCAAAGGTCTCAGATTGAAGGCCGGCCAATGGGCTGACGGGAGCGGTTGCAAATGCTCGGATAGGGATGTGGTTCAAGACGCAGGCTGCGCAGTGGGTGCGGGCGGATGCAACGCCGGGCCTAGGGTCTGTTGACAATAAACGCAGTGGTGGTATTTTTGGCTTGAATTGTCAAACCAAGCGCAACGTTTTTCGAAACAGCACCTCATAAGCACATTTCCACCCCAAACATTTTCTGGGGCGAAGGTTGATTTTGTCGGTAACCGCCTGAATCTGCGCTGCGCTGTATTGGCCCAAGTCCTGACGCTTGGGAAAATACTGCCGCAGCAAACCGTTGGTGTTTTCATTGCTGCCCCGCTGCCACGGCTGGCCAGGCTCCGGAAAATAAAACGGTACCTGCAATTCGTCACTCAGCTGCGCATGGGCGGCAAATTCCTTACCCCTGTCCGGCGTAATCGAGCGTAATGGCATATCACGCAGTACGTCGAGCATTCCTGCATTGAGCGCTTGGGCATTTTTCTTGGGCAGCCAAACCGTCAGCAAATATCGGCTTTTGCGTTCCACCAGGGTTAACAAGACCGCCCCTCCTTGTTTGCCGGCTACGGTATCCGCTTCCCAATGGCCAAAGCGCGAACGGTTGTGTGCCGAAACCGGGCGTGTTGCCAATGGATCGCTGATGGCGATTTTGCCCCGTTTCTCCACCTCTGCAGACTTGCGCCGCCGTTTGCCTTTGTGGCGCAAATGCCATCGGGCTTGTTGCCCGTTCCGATCCAGGCGACCTTGTCGGATGGCGCGGTAAATGGTGGCATAGCTCACACTGAGGGCACTGTTTTCCTGTTTCATGCGCGCCTCGATCTGCTCGGGTGACCATTGCCAATCCAGCAGCTTTTCCTGT
>JBHAET010000243.1:0-9801 GCA_041855705.1 Neisseriaceae bacterium | reverse complement strand
GCAGCGCGGCAGACAAAGGGCCCATGCGCCGCCGGTGCAAACTGCGGTCCAGCCACAGCAGCAGCACCGCCAGCAACGCGGCAATGCCAAACAGGCCGTAGGCCAGCAAAGCGGCACTCACATGCAGCATAAACGGCAGATTGTGTACCGAATAAGCGGCATGGGCGCCCGGCAGCAGCAAGGAGGGCAGCACCATCAGCGCCGCCAGCGGGTAGAGCAGCAATTGCAGGCCGTGCAGGCGGTAGAAAAAACTGCCGCCCCAGTAGAGCAGCACCATCAGCCAGGCCACCAGCAGCAGGGCATCGCCAAAACCGATGACCAGCATCCGCTGCTGGATCAGGGGCAGCCACACCAGCGAGGTGTGCAGCAGCAAAACCGGCGTCAGCGCCAACAACTCGGCCGCCAGGGGATAACGCGCGCCCCCGCGCCGGCACCAGAAACGCCATACCAGAGCCGCCAAGGCCGCATACAGGCAAACCAATGCCAGCAACAAACCGTCCATGCATTCCCATCCGCAAAACACGCGTGCCGCAACCGCCCGCGTGGTGTAAAATAAGCGCCATTTGGCCGCTGCCGTGACCAGCATGATCCCGGCAGCGGCCCCGATTTTAACAAATGGCTGCCGGCCGTGGCAGCTTGCCGTGACCGACAGGCCCGAATATGTTAGACAACCTTTCCAACCGCTTAAGCCAAATCAGCAAAAACCTGCGCGGCCAGGCCCGCCTGTCCGAAGACAACATCAAGGACGCCTTGCGCGAAGTGCGCATGGCATTGCTGGAAGCCGATGTTGCCCTGCCGGTGGTCAAACAGTTTATCGCCGACATCAAGGAACGCGCCATCGGTCACGAAGTGGTGGGCAGCCTTACCCCCGGCCAGGCGTTTATCGGCGTGGTCAACCAGGCGCTGACCGAACTGATGGGACGCGAAAACAGCAGCCTCAATCTGGCGGCCGTACCGCCGGCCGTGGTGCTGATGGCCGGCCTGCAGGGGGCCGGCAAAACCACCACCGTCGGCAAACTGGCCCGCCTGCTCAAACAGTCGCACGGCAAAAAGAAAATTCTGGTGGTGTCTGCCGACGTGTACCGCCCGGCCGCCATCGACCAGCTCAAATTGCTGGCCGAACAGGTGGAAGTGGACTTTTTCCCGTCCGATCCCAGCCAGCAGCCGGTGGCCATTGCCCAAGCGGCGCTGGATTATGCCAAAAAGCATTTTTACGAAGTGCTGATGGTGGACACCGCCGGCCGGCTGGCGATTGATGAGGCGATGATGGCCGAAATCAAGGCGGTGCATGCGGCCATCCACCCGGTGGAAACCCTGTTCGTGGTGGATGCCATGCAGGGCCAGGATGCGGTCAATACCGCCCAGGCCTTCAACGAGGCACTGCCGCTGACCGGCGTGGTGCTGACCAAGCTGGACGGCGATTCGCGCGGCGGCGCTGCCCTGTCGGTACGGCAAGTGACCGGCAAGCCGATCAAATTCATCGGCGTGGGCGAAAAAATCACCGGCCTGGAACCGTTCCATCCCGACCGTTTGGCCAGCCGCATTCTGGGCATGGGCGACGTATTGAGTCTGATTGAAGACGTACAAAAAGGCATTGACGAAAAAGCCGCCCGCGAAATGGCGAAAAAACTGCACAAGGGCAAAGGCTTTGACCTGAACGACTTCAAGGCGCAAATCCAGCAGATGCGCAAAATGGGCGGCATCGAATCGATCATGGCCAAGCTGCCGGGCGACATGGGCCAGATGGCCAAACAGGTGCCGGAAGGCACTGCCGAAAAGGCGATGAGCCATGTGGAGGCGATCATCAACTCGATGACGCCGAAAGAGCGCGCCAACCCGGCACTGATCAAGGCCAGCCGCAAACGCCGCATTGCCCTGGGTGCCGGCGTCAGCGTGCAGGAAGTCAACAAAATGCTCAAACAGTTCGAGCAGTCGCAAAAAATGATGAAATCGCTGACCAAGGGCGGCATGGGCAAGCTGATGCGCATGGCCAAAGGCATGAAAGGGATTTTGCCGCAGTAAAAACCGCACCGCCCGACCATGCGTGTCCTGCCCGCATCCGGACAACACAGGCCGAAACCATGATTTTTCAGGCAGCCTTCCCGATCTGCTGCGACAACCGCAAACCTCTGGAGCCCTACCGTGCGATTCCCATACCCGCATCTGTACGCATGGCTGTGCGGCGCTTTTTTGCTCAGCGCCTGCATGCAAGGAGAATCAAGCGCAGTTCCGCAACAGGCGGCAACCGTGCCCGTCAGCGGATACGAACACACCATCCGTTTTGATGTGGCCGGGGTGCATCTGGATGTGCCTTATGGTTATTTGTATGAATACCCGAACACGGTTAAACAAGCCTGGTTACGGAATGCGGATAAACGCTATGCGACGGAACCGTTGCGGTTTATGGTCGCGGAAAGGGAAACCCTGGCACCCTATAACCAGGAAACACAGCATCATTTTAAAAATTACGATCAGGGTACCGGATCGGATGCGGTCAGTGTTCTTATCCGAGATGGTCAAAAGTGTCATAAGCTGACCAGTCTTGAACGTATGAAAGAATGGCTTAACCACGGCCATATTTATATGTCCGGACTGCCGGAAGGATATGTGGGTTTTGAAAATCTTTCAGATCCGCAGAAAAGCAAGGACATTTATTTTGAAAATGGGCATGAAAAAACCATTCTAGGCATTAGAAAAGGAAATAATGGCAAATTTGTTGTACAGGCTTTTTCCTGCCGCAATAATCTGTATGTCCATTATTATTTGGATTACGACACACCAGATTTTCCCATCGACCAAGCCATCCAGTTTAACCGGCGTTTAAACCAGTTAATCGAAAGCATGATTGTGCATTAAGCTTTGCGCGAAAGCCGTTTTCCCGGCAAGTCAAAACATTTCAGGCAGCCTGGTCAGGCTGCCTGAAATATTACCGGCATTTCTCAAACGGCATCCAGCCGTTCTTTGATCACCATTTTCACCGCTGCCGGTTCATTGGGCAGCACCGTTACCCGTTGCGGCAAGTCTTCCAGCCCGGCCAATGCCGCCGGCCGCGGTACCGGCACATCCTTGCCCACCGCCTCGGCAATGGTGTCGGCAAATTTGGCCGCCAGCGCGGTTTCCAGACAGATAACGGTCTCGCCCGGCCGGCGCAGGCTGCGCGCCACTTTGACCCCGTCGGCAGTGTGCGGATCCAGCAACTGGCCATCGGCGGCATACACCTGGGCAATGGTGGCCAGGCGGTCCGTGTGCAGGCTTTTGCCGGAAACAAAACCGTAACGCCCGTGCACCGCATCCAGTTGCAGGCTCAAGTCAAACCCTTTGCCGGCCGCCACCTCGGCCCACAGTGCGCGCACCTGGCCGGCGTCGCGGCCGACCAGATCAAACACGAAGCGTTCGAAATTGGACGCCTTGGAAATGTCCATTGACGGGCTGGAGGTGACCCATGTCTGGGCGGCAGCGCGCGGCAGGTAGCGGCCGCTGCGGAAAAACTCGTCCAGCACATCGTTTTCGTTGGTGGCCACCATCAGCCGGTCGATCGGCAAACCCATCTGGCGGGCAATGTGGCCGGCGCAGACATTGCCGAAATTGCCGCTGGGCACGCAAAAGCTGACCTGCTGCTGGTGGCTGGTGGTGGCCCGCAGATAACCGGCAAAATAATAAACCACTTGCGCCACAATCCGGCCCCAGTTGATGGAATTGACCGTACTCAAGTGGTAGCGCTCCTTGAACGATTCGTCGCCCTGCAGCGCCTTGACGATGTCCTGGCAGTCATCAAACATGCCGCTGATGGCCAGGTTGTGGATGTTGGCATCGGTCAGGCTGTACATCTGCGCCCGCTGGAAGGCGCTCATTTTGCCCTCCGGCGAGAGCATGAACACCTGAATGCCGCGCTTGCCGCGCAAAGCGTATTCGGCGGCCGAACCGGTGTCGCCACTGGTGGCGCCGACAATATTCAGGGTTTTGCCTTCGCGTGCCAGCACATATTCGAACAGATTGCCCAACAGCTGCATCGCCATGTCTTTGAACGCCAGCGTCGGGCCGTTGGACAAGCCCTGGATCACGATGCCGTCGGACAAGCTGCGCAGCGGCGTGATCTCGGCACTGCCGAACACCTCGGCGGTGTAGGTTTTGTCGATCAGGGCGCGTAAATCGTCGGCCGGAATGTCGGTGGCAAACAGGCTGATGATTTCAAACGCCAGTTCGGGATAGGACAAGCTGCGCCAGGCATCGAGGGTGGCGGCCGAAATGTGCGGGTATTCCTGCGGCAGATACAGGCCGCCGTCTTCGGCCAAACCGGCCAGCAATGCCTGACTGAACGCAATCGGTGCGGCCTGGCCGCGGGTGCTGATGTATTTCATGATCTTAAGATTTCGTGAATCATTGCGGATGCAAAATTAGGATGCCGGACGATACAGCCGCTGCACACAGGCGGTCACGGTTTTTACCGTCACATCGGCCACCACCCGGCTACGGCCTTCTTCGGTCCAGATTTGCGTCATGTCGGCCGCGGTCAGCTGCTTGGGGGCCTCCTCACTGGCGCAGCCGCAAATGCGGTTTTCCCATTCGGTCTGCTGCGCCTGGCTCATGGCCAGCGCAATCACCCGCCATTCGTTGCGGCTGTTCAGCTCGGTACGGCACTGCTGATCCACATACATGCGGATCAGATTACCGCCCATCTGGCCGGCACCGGTGCCGGTTGTGGTGGTGGCATCGCCGCCCATCGTGCCGCAGGCGGCCAATGTCAATGCGGCGCCCAGCGCCAAAATTGCTGTTTTCATGGTATCGGATTCCCGTCAGGATAAAAGCGGTTCATTATACAGTGAAATGATGGGCAAACGATGGCCGCCCGCGGATTCAGGCAGCCTGCCCGATCACGGCCGTGCCGGGGCGACGGCATCCAACGGCAAACGCCGCCACCGGCAGGCCGGCTTCAGTTTTGCAACCGCTGCACAATGCACCCGAAGCTACCTGAAAACCGCCTCAGGTTTTCGGCAGGGTCACGCCGGTTTGCCCCATGTATTTGCCGTTGCGGTCTTTGTAGGACGTGGCGCACACTTCGTCGCTCTCGAAAAACAATACCTGCGCCACGCCTTCGTTGGCGTAGATTTTGGCCGGCAGCGGCGTGGTGTTGGAAAATTCCAGCGTCACATAGCCTTCCCATTCCGGCTCGAACGGCGTGACGTTCACGATGATGCCGCAGCGCGCATACGTCGATTTGCCCAAGCACACGGTGAGCACATTGCGCGGAATGCGGAAATACTCCACCGTGCGCGCCAGGGCAAAGGAATTGGGCGGGATGATGCAGCAGTCGTCTTCCACGGTGACGAAATTTTTCGGATCAAAGTTTTTCGGATCGACAATGGTGCTGTTGATGTTGGTGAAAATCTTGAATTCGTTGGCGCAGCGGATGTCGTAACCGTAGCTGGAAGTGCCGTAGGAAATGATTTTCTGGCCGTTGACTTCTTTGACCTGATCCGGCTCGAACGGCTCGATCATGCCGTGCTCTTGCGCCATGCGGCGTATCCAGTGATCGGATTTGATGCTCATACAATGTCCTTAAACTCAATTGTCTGTTTTCAGGTAGCCTGTATGATTGGGGCGGCAGGCTACCTGAAAGCGGCGTATTCTAACACGTCCGGAAATACGATTCCGGGAGCGCGGGCGGCCCGCCCGCAGGCAAGCTGCACGCTTGCATTAAACCTTAAAAATTTGCTCTAGCGGACAAAATGCGGGCGGCCCGCCCGCGCTCCCAAGGGTGTTTTTGCTTACAGCATTTTTTCCAATGTTTCCAAATCCGCCAGAATTTCCTGCTCCATTGCTTTCAATTCAGCCAAAATTTCTTGCGGCGACGCGTATTGCACCTGCTCGTACACCACTTCCTGATAGCGGTTAATCGACAAATCGTATTTCTGGCCGACAATCTCCGCTTTTTCCACCACAAAGCCCGGCTGCGTGCGGTCGCCGAAGGCCGCCAGCAGGCTTTCCCGATCAGCCTGTTCGTTGCGCAGTTTTTTGAATTGCCGCCAGGAAGCCAGCGCCTTGGGCAAATCGTTGTCGGCCACCGGGTTGCGCTTGTCGTCCAGCGAATAACCGTCGGCCGCCACATTGTAAAACCACACCCAATCGCTGGTGCCGCCTTTGCTGAACAACAGCACCGCCGTCGATACCCCGGCATAGGGTTTGAACACCCCGCTGGGCAGGCTGACCACCCCTTCGAGCTGGTTGTGTTCCAGCAAGGTTTGGCGCAGCTGCTGGTGGGCTTTGCTGGAGCCGAACAGCACTCCGTCCGGTACAATTACCGCCGCACGGCCGCCGGTTTTCAGAATATTCAGAATATGCGCCACAAACAGCAATTCGGTTTTCTTGGTTTTCACCACCGAAAGCACTTCGGGGTTCACGTTTGCTTCATCCAGGCTGCCTTTAAACGGCGGATTGGCCAGCACCACATCGAAAAAAGCCTCGGCCTGCGCCGGAAAATGTTCGCGTATGCTTTTGTTCAGGCTGTCCTGATACAGAATATTGGCACCGCCCACCCCGTGCAGCAGCATATTCATGCTCGACACCCTGAGCATGGTGGTATCGAAATCAAAGCCCCAAAACATTTCGCTGGCAATATGAGCGCGATACTCTTCCAACAAATCGCCGCTGTAATGCCGGTTGCCTTCGTCATCTTCCCAAATGCCGGCCTCGCTGGAATGGGTACGGTTTAAAAACTCCATGCTGCGCGCCAGAAAGCCCGCCGTACCGCAAGCAGGGTCGCACACCGTTTCCGTGGGCTGCGGCGCCGTCATCTCCACCATCAAATCGATAATGTGGCGCGGCGTGCGGAATTGGCCGTTAATGCCGGCAGTGGTCAGCTTGGAGAGCAGATATTCGTAAATATCGCCTTTCACATCACTGGCCTCCAGCGGCAGGTTTGCAATCAATTCCACCGCACTCACCAGCACGCTTTGGTTCTGAATCGCCAGATCCGCATTGCGCATATAGGCGCCCAAGCGGCCGAAGCCGCCCTTATTGCCGATTTGACCAAAATAAGGAAATACCCGCTGTTTCAGATGGTCGGCCAGCTCCGCCCCCGGCAAATGGCGGAAACGGCTCCAGCGCAGCATCTGGCCTTCTGCATCCTCGGGAAACAAACGTTCAAACGACCTGCCACTGCGTGCCGCTGTCCGCTCGGCCAGCGTTTCCTGCATATCCAGCATCCGTGCAAAAATCAGATAAGAGATCTGCTCGATGACGGTCAAAGGATTGGTGATGCCGCCGGTCCAGAATTTTTCCCATAACGCATCAATTTGTTGGCGAATCGCGCCAGTTAGCATGATGATTCCTTTTTAATATACTTGTTTATACTTAGGAGCGCGGGCAGCTTGCCCGCAGTTTGCCCGTAGGGCAAATTTTTCTTAAGAATCTGAGGCAAGCGTACCGCTTGCTTGCGGGCGGGCCGCCCGCGCTCCCGGCCGTTTAATGTTCAAACGAAGCGCTTGAAAACGGCCAAGCCTCCGCTTCCGCCGCCAAGCCTGCAACCACCGGATTTTGGTGGATGTAATGTATCGCCCGCTCGTAATGCGTTTCATCGCGGATGAAGCGATCCCAATAATCTTGCTGCCAGATTGGCGGCTGAGCCGCAGGATGCTGCCGGCGGATGATTTTGGCAGTATACGATTTCCAGCTGTGCACAATAGTCGATAACAACTGCCCCGGATACACCCGAATCAGCAGATGCACATGATTGGGCATCACCACAAAAGCCACCAAATCATAACGCCGGCCGTGAAAATGCCGCCAGTTTTCAATGATTGCCATTGCCGTTTGCGGATGGCGCAGCCAGCACGCACCGTAATTACGGTCCAAAGCCGTTTCGATTTGCCGCCGCTCTTGCGCATCGCCGGCCTGCCGCCGCCGGATCTCGCGCAGCAGGCTTTGCGGCAGGGCATCGGCCAGCCGGTAAGTAATCATCTGATAATCCGCGTGTTCCAGATGCGGCAGATAACCGCGGTAACGAAACGTCATGGCTATTCCCGGGAGCGCGGGCGGCCCGCCCGCAGGCAAGCGGCACGCTTGCTGTAATAATGCTTGGGTATTGGGTTTATCGGTTTTGCCCTACGGGCAAACTGCGGGCGAGCCGCCCGCGCTCCCAGCTTAGTTAAAGAATTGTTGGCTTATGGAGTGGAAGAGGTTGTTTTGTTCTAAATGTGATATTTTCTTTTTTAAATCATCAAATTTATTAATAATATTGGAGAATTTAATTAAATCTTTTCTTGAAGGAATTGGGATAAAAACATTTGAGACAATGTTTTTATTTAAATTTGGCATTGTCGCTCCCAATGACTGACGTTCAAAGTATTCCACCATAGATGAATTAGATAATACATATTGTAAATATTCAGAAAAATGATCGGTCTTTGGCCTAATGAATAGGCTGCCTGTGCCGCAAAGCCAGCCTTCTTCTTGGATTCTTACTACTGCACAACGTCCCATTTCCCCCCGTCTGCCCATGATAATATCGCCAGCTTTTAAATGATATTCTGGTAGACTGCCATGTTTTGCCAAAGAAATTGAGTAAGTGAAGTTTGGAATAATTCTTCCTTTGTTGATATGCATAGGATTAATTAGAGGAATACCATTTTCAATATAGTCTTCTTTATGAAGTTGTGTTCCAAATGGACCTATTTGAATTGATGCAATTTCTTCTAACTTCCTTACTTCCCACCCCTTCGGATTCGTTACCGGGTCGCCAAACATTTCCAAAAACACCGAGCGCAGGAATTCATCGGCCAAGGCGGCGGCGCGGCGGCGTTTTTGCCGGATTTTGTCGGCTTGGTCGAGTATGGCGGCGATACGGACTTGTTCGGGAAGTGGGGGGAGTGGGATTGCGAACTCTTCAACTATTTTCTTTGAAACCTCTTTGAAAGTTGCACCATTCCCTAAATCCTCTAATTCTTTTCTTTTGTGCCGAATACAATGAAAAATATATTGTCCATTTACGTCATCATTAGGAATTAAACTTTTAAATCCTTGATTGGTGCATAAATCCAAGCCGGCAATGGCAGTATTTCCAATAGGTGCCCTGGAAGTAAGTAAGATACTTCCTTTGGGTAGCATAGAAGTTGCACAACTTTTAAAACCAAGATGAGAAATATACTCGGGAACTTCTGTCAAAATATTTCCCGATAAATTTGAAATATCTTTTGGTGTTACCCATGGAATATCAGCTGAAGACCAGTATTCTTTCACTTCCCGTTTAGGTGTTGCACCTCCTACTACTGTGCAGCAATCTTTCAATTTGACCATTTTCCAATTCATTTTTATTTCCTAAATATCTTTCAGGTAGCCTGGGAGCGCGGGCGGCCCGCCCGCAGGCAAGCGGCACGCTTGCATCAAAAAGTTTGCCCTTAGGGCAAATGCGGGCGAGCCGCCCGCGCTCCCGGGCTTGCATTAAAAGTCTGCCTTTTGGGCAAATACGGGCAGGCCGAGTGCGCTTACATCTTAACGTGCCATCATGGGTTGTAATACTTCCAGCAGCAAGTCGACGTCTTTGGCTTGGAATACGCCGTCCAAACCCTGGCTGTCGATGCTGGTAAACGGGGCTTGGTACAGTTTTTCGACGTCGCTGATGCCGCCGTTGTCGGCAATAAACTTTTTCAAGAGGCCGAGGAAACGGACTTGTTTGCTGGAAAGCTGGCCGTGGGCGTGGATAAAACGCTCGAAATGCTGCTCGACATAATCGGGATTGAGGCCGACCAGGCTGCGCAGGGTGCGGTCGAGGGCATCGGCGCCGCTGCCGAAAAACTGGTTGAGGAT
>JBHAET010000242.1:0-3256 GCA_041855705.1 Neisseriaceae bacterium | reverse complement strand
GGTCAGGGTAACCGGGTGCAGGCCGCCGCTTTGCTGACCGCGGCCGGGCAGGGTAACGTCGAGTGCCTCGGCGGCCAACTGCGCTTGCAGTTTGGCGGCGTTAAGCGCATCGCGTTTTTCGTTATAGGCTGCCTGAAAACGGTTTTTGCATTCGTTGATGTGCGCGCCGACGGTTTTCTTTTCTTCGGGCGGCATTTGGCCCAAGGATTTCAACAGGCCACTCAATTCGCCGGTTTTGCCCAGATAACGGGCTTTGACCTGTTCCAATTGGTTGAAATCGGCCACGCGCGCCAGCGCTTCTAGGCCTTCCGTGACGATGCGGTCTACATGTTCCATGATTGTCTGCTTGGGATGGTGGGCAGGAAAGCCGATGCGTTGTGTGCCGCCAGACGGTGTTTGCGGTTCACATGCCATAACGGGGCGGCAAGGGCTGTACCAAAGTCAAAAAATGCTTATTCTAACGTAAGTTGGCCGTAAAATCAGCTGTTGTGGCAGGGCGTAAAAAAAGGAAACCGAGGTTTCCTTTTTAAAAACTGCCATTAGGCTGATTAGGCCAGAGCGGCTTTGGCTTTGTCGGCCAGCTGGCTGAAGGCGGTTTTGTCGAATACGGCCAGGTCAGCCAGTACTTTGCGATCAATTTCGATGGCAGCTTTTTTCAGGCCGTTCATGAATTTGCTGTAGGACAGGCCGTTTTCACGGGCGGCGGCATTGATCCGCACAATCCACAGTTGACGGAACTGGCGTTTGCGTTGGCGACGGTCGCGATAGGCATATTGACCGGCCTTCATCACCGCTTGCTTGGCAACGCGGTAAACGTTTTTACGACGGCCGCGGTAACCTTTGGCCAATGCTAATACTTTTTTGTGACGGGCACGTGCGGTGACACCGCGTTTCACGCGAGGCATGGTTTAACTCCTTAAGCGTAGGGCAACATTTTGGCAACAGAAGCCATGTCGCGCTCGTTCACCATGGCGGTGCCGCGCAATTGGCGTTTGTTTTTGGTGGTTTTCTTGGTCAAGATGTGGCGTTTGAACGCGTGTGCACGTTTAACGCCGCCGCTGCCCAACACTTTGAAGCGCTTTTTGGCGCTCGACTTGGTTTTCATTTTCGGCATGGAATGCTCCAATGTTATCGGATAAGGCCGGGGGTGACTGGGTCACAGTGCTTGTTTGCAGAAAACAACCCACAGGCCACGGTTTTATTGCCGCCAGATTGCTCAATGCGCCTGTGACGGCAAAACAGACGCAAGCTGAGAATTATAGCGGTATTGATATATGAATGCAAGCCAGATGGTGTATTCACCATCCACAAGATTATCCCGCCCTCACCAAATATCTCACGGTTCGCCCATGAAACAACCCGCCGCCCACCGTTACCACGGCCTCACCGACTAAATCAATGGTACCTGATTGAAAACCACCCGCCCGTTTACGGACTTTGATTCAGAACCATGCATGGAGCGGCCCGTATCATAAATCACCAATTTGCTGCTCATAATGTTATTTGCATCATGCAATGATTCTGATGTCATATTTCCATCAATCTTCCGCATGGTGAAACCGAATATCCATAATCCTGCTTTTTTCACCGTTTGACGTGTGTTTTGGTGACCAGCCAGGGAAAACACCGGCAGTTCGTTTCTGAAAACCGCTGTTTTGCACAGCAAAATGGCGGTTTTGTTGTGCACAGCGAAAAAAGAGATTGTGTGGTGTGTAATTTTGTTTAGAATCGTTGCTGAAAAACCTTTACAAAAATGCCGGATGTGGATGCCGTTCAAGTGCAGAGCACATCATGGGTGCAGACAGATCAAAAACCAGGCTCAGCGGGGCAGTACCCCCAAGGACAGCAACGGACAACGTTGCAAATGTGCCGCAGATGGTTCTTGCGATAAAGGTTTCAGTTTTCCGTTGTGACATTACCCGACCGGCCTTCCGGTCGTTTTGCAGAGGATGCGGACATGAAAATAGGGATTCCCAAGGAATCGCTGGCCGGCGAAACCCGGGTGGCGGCCACACCGAAAACCGTGGTGCAATTGATCAAGCTGGGCCATGAGGTGGTGGTGGAGGCCGGAGCCGGTCAGGCGGCCAGTCTGGCCGACAGCGCCTATGCCGAAGCCGGGGCGCAGGTGGCCGATGCGGCTGCGGTTTGGGCTTGTGATGCGGTATATAAAGTGAATGCCCCCAATGATGCGGAAGTGGCCGCTTTGCAGGCGGGCACCGTGCTGGTTGGCTTTGTGTGGCCGGCACAGAATCCGGATTTGGTGGCGGCGTTGCGTGAACGGCAGGTCAGCGTGCTGGCCATGGACATGGTGCCGCGCATTTCGCGGGCACAGGCGATGGATGCGCTTTCATCGATGGCCAACATCAGCGGTTACCGGGCGGTGGTGGAGGCAGCCAGCGCTTTTGGCCGTTTTTTTACCGGCCAGATTACCGCTGCCGGCAAGGTGCCACCGGCCGAAGTGCTGGTCATCGGTGCCGGGGTGGCCGGCCTGTCGGCCATTGGTGCTGCCGTGCAGCTGGGGGCGGTGGTCAAGGCGTTTGACACTCGTTTGGAAGTGGCCGAACAGATTGAATCGATGGGCGGCCGCTTTTTGAAACTGGATTTTCCGACCGAGGCCGGCGGCAGCGGCGATGGTTACGCCAAGGTGATGAGTGAAGAATTCATTGCCGCCGAAATGAAGCTGTTTGCCGATGAGGCGCGTCAGGTGGACATCATCATCACCACGGCGGCCATTCCGGGCAAACCGGCACCCAAACTGATTACCAAGGCAATGGTGGACAGCATGAAACCGGGGTCGGTGATTGTGGATCTGGCCTCACCCACCGGCGGCAATTGCGAATACACCGTGCCGGGGGAGGTGTTTGTTACCGACAACGGGGTGAAGGTGATCGGTTATACCGATTTGGTCAACCGTTTGCCGGGCCAGTCTTCGCAGCTGTATGCCACCAATCTGGTCAATCTGACCAAATTGCTGACCCCCGGTAAGGACGGCCAGTTGGTATTGGATCTGGACGATGTGGTGGTGCGCAACATGATGGTGGTGCACAACGGTGAAACCCTGTATCCGCCACCGCCGATTCAGGTATCGGCAGCCCCGGCCGGCAAGGCGCAAACCGCTACACCGGTACAGACGGCGCGTACACCGCGGCCCTGGTGGCAGAAGGTTCTGCCGGCAGCGGTGGGCGGCCTGTTGTTTTTGTGGTTGGGTGCGGCGGCGCCGGCAGCTTTCCTCAATCATTTCATTGTGTTCGTGCTT
>JBHAET010000241.1:0-3199 GCA_041855705.1 Neisseriaceae bacterium | reverse complement strand
GTAATTGAGCTCGCGGTACAGCGGATTTTGTGCCTGATAGGCGGCAATGGCGGTGTGCAGTTGTGCCGCCTGGCCGGCGTTGCCGATCAGTTCGGCCAGACCTTCCAGTGCGCTGGCACTGGTGGGCAGGGCGGCACCAGCGGCCGCCGGCAGAAACGGGCCGCTGTCGGCCAGACAGTGCCAGGGAGCGGAATCGGAACGGATGGGCATGGGTGTCCTGTACGGGGCCGGGGCTGCCTGAACAGTGCCGATGGCGGCCGGGTCAGTCAAAGGTGTTGCACTGCGCCGGATCGCCGGCGGCAAAGCCGCGCTGGAACCAGGTTTTGCGCTGTTCGCTGCTGCCGTGGGTAAAGCTGTCGGGCACCGCATAGCCCTGGCTGCGGTTTTGGATGCGGTCATCGCCCACCGCTTCGGCGGCATCCAGAATGCGCGCCACATCGTCACCTTCAAACAGCTGCCGCTGGCGGGCATGGTTGGCCCACACGCCGGCGTAGCAGTCGGCCTGCAATTCCAGCCGCACCGACAGCTGGTTGGCACGGGTCTGGTTGCTGCGCTGCTGTGCCTGATGCACCTGGCCCAGGGTGCCGGTGAGGTTTTGCACATGGTGGCCGACTTCGTGGGCAATCACATAGGCAAAGGCGGCATCGCCGCCCTGGGCGCCGAGCTGCCGTTTCATGTCTTCGTAAAACGACAGGTCAAGATAGATTTTGTGGTCGCCGGGGCAATAAAACGGCCCCATGGCCGCTTGGCCGGTGCCGCAGGCCGATTGGGTGGCGCCGGTGTAGAGTACCAGTACCGGCTCCTGATAACGTTGTCCTTGTTGGGCAAAATGGCTGTTCCAGGTGTCTTCGGTTTCGGCCAGTACCACCCGTGCCAGGCCGTTGATGTGTTCTTCCTGGCTGCTTTCCAGCGTGGATTGCTGGGCACTGCCGCCCACTTGCGGTGTGCCGACCAGGCCGGTGAGGTCCACGCCGTAATACATGCCCACCAGCACCACAATCAGGCCGATGATGCCGCCACCTTTGCCGACGGCACCACCACCGCGGCCGCGGCGGTCTTCAATATTGCTGCTTTGTCTGCGGTTTTGCCAACGCATGATGTCATCCTTGTGATGGCCGCTCTCGGCCGAATAAGGACCAGGCCGAACCGGCCAGGACCAGGGCTGCGCCAGCAGAGGCAACTGGCGTCCAGCGGTATGATTCAAATACGGTGCTCAGCATCAGGGCCACCACCGGAAACAGCAGGGTGGCAAATGCGGCTTTGGTGGTGCCGATGCGGCGGATCAGGTTCAGATACAGCAAAAAGGCCAAGGCCGTACACACCCAGGCCAGATACAGCAGCGAGAGCAGGTAGCTGGGCCGTGCATCCCATGCCGGGCCATGGCCTTGTGCTGCGGCCAAGCCGGCCGCAATCAGGCTGCCATAGAGCATGCCCCAGGCGGTAAAGGTGCTGACCGCCACCCGCCGCCCCAGGATGGCGGAGGCGGTATTGCCACTGGCAACCAGCAGGGTTGCCAGCAGCGTGAGACCAATGCCTTTGAGCATGCCGGCATCCAGCCGGCCGCCAGCCTGAATGTCCGGGTAAAACAGCAGTGCGGTGCCCAGAATGCCCAATACGCCGCCAACCAGGGTGCGTGCCTGCAGGTGGCTGCCCAGCAACAGGCGGGCCATCAGGGCGTTCATCAGCACAATACTGGAAAACAGTACCGACATCAGGCCGGTTTTCAGGTGGATGCCGGCCAGGTAAAACAGGTAGTAATTGAGCGAAAACAGGCACAGGCCCAGCAAGAGGCTCAACAGGTGGGCACGCGCGTCCATGCGCCACGGCTGGCCTTGCGCCGCCAGCACGCACCACAACAGGGCGGCGGCCAGCAACATGCGGTAGCACACCGAAACCGCCGGTGGCACCGTACCCAATTGAAACGGAATGGCAAACCAGACTGTTCCCCACACCCAAACTGTGCCGGCCAGCAGCCAGCGGTCGCGCGCATCCATTTTCAGGCAGCCTCCCACGGCGGCTGTGGCCATTTGGCGGCACAGTCAGTATAGTGAAAATCGGCGGCGGCTGCCACGGGTATGCCGGCAGGCTGCCTGAAAAGCCGCCGCCTGCCGGCGGCCGAACATGAAGCAATGCACAAAATTCGGGTATACTGCGGGCTTTTGTTGCGGTGCATTGGCTCCGCCTGTTTGCCCAATCCTGATCCGCAGGGTGTTTATGCTCAAAAAATGGCTTCATAAAATATTGCCCCCGCATCCGGCGGCGCGCACGTTGCGCCAGCGTCGCGTTTTGCCGTTTGCAGAACACCGCATCAGTGTCGATAAACTCAGTTTTGCCGCGGAAAAAGTGGTGACCCGCCTGCATCAGGCCGGTTTTGAAGCCTATGTGGTCGGCGGTGCGGTGCGCGATCTGCTGCTGGGCATCGAGCCGAAAGACTTTGATGTCGCCACCAATGCCACACCGGAGGAAGTGCGCAAGATTTTCCGCCGCAGCCGCATCATTGGCCGCCGTTTTCCGATTGTGCACGTGATGGTGGGGCCGGAAACCATCGAGGTGACCACCTACCGCGGCGGTGAGCTCCATCAGCACAACGAGCACGGCCGGATCATGAAAGACGCCAGTTATGGCACCCAGGAACAGGATGCCGGCCGCCGCGATTTTACCTGCAATGCACTCTATTATGATCCGCAGCGCCAGGAAGTGGTCGATTACCACCACGGGGTGGATGATGTGCGTGCCAGAAGGCTGGTGATGATTGGCGATCCGGCCGCGCGCTATCAGGAGGACCCGGTACGCATGTTGCGGGCGGCGCGGCTGTCGGGCAAGCTCGGCTTTACGCTGGAAGCGGCCACTGCGGCCGCACTGGCCGAGTGTGCGCCCCTGATCCGGCGCGAACCGGTGGCACGCCTGTTTGACGAGGTGATGAAAATCCTGTTTTCCGGCCATGCATTGGCCTGTTTGCAGCAATTGCACATCTTGGGCTTGCACGGCCAGGTTCATCCCTTGCTGGATGCCGCCCATCACGCACTGGCTGGCGGCACAGAGCCGGCCAATATTGCCGCGCTGGCATTGCGCAATACCGACGAGCGCCTGCGGGCCGACAAATCGGTTTCGGTGGGTTTTGTGCTGGCCGCCGTGCTGTGGCCGCAAACCCGCACCGCGTGGGTACAGCATCAGGCGCAGGGCTTGCGCTCGGCGGCGG
>JBHAET010000240.1:0-5614 GCA_041855705.1 Neisseriaceae bacterium | reverse complement strand
GTCGATGCGCTGGCCGATGGCCCGGTCGCTGGCCAGGTGTTCGGCAAACTGGTCGCGGATCAGCGGCGGGGCCAGATTGGCGGCCATCAGGTTGCCGGCCACAATCAGCGGCTCGATGACGGCTCCCATCATGAAGCCGAAGTATTGCGCCAGCGGGGCGTCGGCCAGTTCGCCGTTGTCGATGCCGGTTTGCAGCAAATCGGTCAGCACCGTGACATGGCGGCTGCCGTGATGGCGGATAAAGTCGTTCACGCATTCGGCACCGTTGGCGCTGTCGGCAAAAATGCGCCGCACCCAAGGCAGATTGGCGCGGACAAAGCGGGCGATCAGCAATAAGGCGGCATAGAGTTTGTCGCGCACGCTGCCGGTGGCAGGCAGTTGCATCACCAGCTGGGCGAAGCCTTCATTGTATTTGTGGCGCAGCAATTGGCCGACAAAATCGTCTTTGCTGGCAAACAGATGGTGAAACATGCCGGCGCTTAAGCCGGCTTCGGCCGCCAGTTGGCGCACCGAGAGCTGGTGGTAGCCGTGGTCCGGATAAAGGGCCAGGCCGGCTTGCAGAAACAGGGTGTGGGCAGAAGGGGACATGGGGACAATCCAAAGATTGGACGCTTGTCCAAAAGCCGTCAGTATACCGTTTTTTGGACGACTGTCCAGCTGCCGGGCAGGCCGGCCGGATGCGGACCACACTCTTGAAAGATGTTGGTGCTGCCCCTATTTGCAACAGCGTTTGTTCCTGCCCCCATTTGAGACCTTTGCAAAATCCCCAGATGCGGATGCAGTTCAAGGCGTAGCAGTACAGCGAGCGCAGACATATCCAGTAGATAGGCAGGCGATCGAGCAGTACCCTCTAAGGGTATAAACTGACAACGCAGAAATGCGCCGCAGATGGGGTTTTGCAAAGGTCTGCACTTATGTGAAAGAAGCCATACCATGCAACAATTCGACGGCACCACCATTGTGTCCGTGCGCCGCGGCAGCCAGGTTGCCATCGGCGGAGACGGCCAGGTTACCTTGGGCAACACCATCATCAAAGGCAGTGCGCGCAAGGTGCGCAAGCTCTACAACGATCAGGTGCTGGCCGGCTTTGCCGGCGGCACCGCCGATGCTTTTACCCTGATTGAGCTGTTTGAAAGCAAATTGCAAAAACATCAGGGAAAACTGATGCTGTCGGCCATCGAGCTGGCCAAGGAGTGGCGCACCGACCGCGCACTGCGCCGGCTGGAGGCCATGCTGATTGTGGCCGACAAAGACCACACGCTGGTGATTACCGGCAACGGCGATGTGCTGGAGCCGGAGCAGAGCATTGCCGCCATCGGTTCCGGTGGCGCGTTTGCCCAGGCCGCCGCCCGTGCCCTGATGGAAAACACCGATTTGCCGCCGGAAGCGGTGGTGAAAAAGGCATTGGAAATTGCCGGCAGCATCTGCATTTACACCAATCAGAACCACACCATCGAAACCCTGGGAGCTGCCGCTTAAACACGGCTGCTGCCGTGCCGGGTTCGGGCGCCGGCGCAAAACGCAATCGGCGTTTGCATCACGCTGCGACACGGTGTGATGGTGACCGGCCATCTTTTCAGGCAGCCCCGGTTTGTGCCGTGAGGCTGCCTGAAACAGATTCATTGACTTTAAGGAATTGTATGAGCACCTCCGTAATGACCCCGCAAGAAATCGTGCATGAATTGAACAAGCACATCATCGGTCAGGACAAGGCCAAGCGTGCGGTGGCCGTCGCCTTGCGCAACCGTTACCGGCGCAGCCAGGTGGCCGAACCGCTGCAAAGCGAAATCGTGCCGAAAAACATTTTGATGATCGGGCCCACCGGGGTGGGCAAAACCGAAATCGCCCGCCGGCTGGCACGTCTGGCCAATGCCCCGTTTATCAAGATTGAGGCCACCAAGTTTACCGAAGTCGGTTATGTGGGCCGCGATGTGGACAGCATTGTGCGTGACCTGATGGAGATCGCGCTGAAAAACATCCGCGAGCAGAGCATCGAAAAAAACCGCCACCGGGCGCAGGATGCGGCGGAAAACCGCATTCTGGATGCCTTGCTGCCGCCGCCGCGGCAAGTCGGATTTGCCGGCGAACCGGCCGAAGCGGCACCGGAAAACGGCACCCGGCAGAAATTCCGCCAAATGCTGCGCAAGGGCGAGCTGGACGATAAGGAAATCGATGTGGAAGTGGCTGCGGCTCCGAGCGCCAATATGTCGATTATGGGACCGCCGGGAATGGAAGACTTTACCCAGCAGCTGCAAGACATGTTTGCCGGCATGGGCAAGGGCAAAACCAAGCCGCAACGCATGAAGGTGAGCGCCGCCATGAAGCTACTGCTGGATGAGGAGGCGGCCAAGCTGGTCAATGACGAAGATTTGCGCGAACAGGCAGTGCAGGCGGTGGAGCAGCACGGCATCGTGTTTCTGGACGAAATCGACAAAATTGCCACCGACAGCAGCCGCCACGGCGGCGATGTGTCGCGCCAGGGGGTGCAGCGCGATTTGCTGCCGCTGGTGGAAGGCACCACGGTGCAGACCAAGTACGGCATGATCAAGACCGACCACATCCTGTTCATTGCCTCCGGTGCGTTTCACCTGAACAAGCCCAGCGATCTGATTCCCGAGTTGCAGGGGCGGTTTCCGATCCGGGTGGAGCTGGACAACCTGAGTGTCGATGACTTCAAGGCGATTCTCACCGGCACCGATGCCAACCTGACCCGCCAGTACCAAGCCTTGCTGGCCACCGACGAGGTCGACTTGCGCTTTACCGACGAGGGCATTGCCCGTTTGGCCGAAATTGCGTTTCAGGTGAACGAAAAAACCGAAAACATCGGCGCCCGCCGTTTGCATACGGTCTTGGAAAAGCTGCTGGAAGACGTGTCGTTCCACGCCCCGGCGGGGGAGACGGTGATTGATGCGGCCTATGTCAACCAGCGCTTGCAGGACATTGCCGAACGCGAGGATTTGGCACGCTACATTCTCTAAAACATTTTTTGTCAGTGACAACACGCCCCAGGCTGCCTGAAACCAGATGACGGGTTTCAGGCAGCTTGGGATTTTTGCGAAATACCGGCTACCCCATCCAAACGATTACCTGAACAATCAGGTAACCGTTTTTTCATTTTAAGACGTGTTTCTCGTCCATATTTCTCCCAATTAGCCCCTTTATCGGGGTGCCCATAGCCTTTTCAGGCAGCAGTAGGCGCACGAAGCCTGTTGGCTGCCTTTAGCAGGTTCAGGCACACCGCTTTCAAATGGCTTCGCGCCAGCACTTTCCGTAAGCCAAAATAACGCGCTCTTTTACAGCCGAATTTCCGGTGCAGCGTACCGAAGGTTTGCTCGACCACATAGCGCATTTTCGACAGCTGTATATTGCGCTGCTTCTCCTGCTCCGTTAAAGGTTTGCCCCGGTGTGCCTTACACATAATGCCGTCTGAAAGTTGTTTGCTTTGCAGGTGTTCCCGGTTGGTTTTGCTGTCATAACCTTTTTCGGCATAGACGGTTGCGCCGCTTACTATGCTTTCCAGCAATGGATCGAAATGGTTACATTCGTGGGTATTGGCCGGGGTGATGTGCAGCTTCTCAATATAGCCGTCGGAATCGGTGCGAGTGTGTTGTTTGTAGCCAAGTTTGAACTTGTCGTTTTTCTTAATCCATCTGGCATTTTGATTTTTGCTTTGATTTTTGCTCGGAGTGGTTTCGCCACAGATTGCTCTGCTTTTGTCTGCTTCGATGGCTTGGCGTTGTTTGCCACTGGCGGTCTGGATGATGGTGGCATCAATAACGGCTACTTGGGCTTTCTCGACTTTGAGGCCTTTTTTGGTGAGTTGGCGGTTAATCAGTGCCATCAGTTGGGCTAAGGTGTCGTCTTGCGCCAGCCAATTGCGGAAACGGCAGAGGGTGCTGTGGTCGGGTAAGGCGGCGTCATCAAAACCGCAGAAGAAGTAGAAATCCAGACGGTTAGCTAAATAGCATTCTAATTCCGGATCGGAGAGGCTGTACCATTGGCCGAGCAATACGGCTTTGAGCATGGGCAGTAGCGGATAGGCGGGGCAACCGCGGTGGTCACGGATGCAACGGGTCTTTTGCCGGCTGGGCAGTTGTTCGACGTGCAGCCAATCGGGTAGCTGGTTAATTTTAAGCAATGAATAACTGCCGATGTGTTTAGCCATCATGATTTGGGCTTGTGGATGGAAGAAGCTGCTCATAAAAAACTCCTCTGAATTCTTTAAGGGAATTTAGAGGAGTTTTTAGGGTTTTTGCAAAGGTCTCAGCTTGGCATCGCAGCAATGACGTGCAAACGGGCCAATTCATGAATCATGGCCTGCTGCCCATCAAAAAGGCTGCCTGAAAACCTTCAGGCAGCCTGTGAGGGAATGCGGTTTGGCTTATCCGCGCATTTGCTGCAAACGGGCAATCCGGTTGTCCAGTGTCGGGTGGGTGCTCAGCAGCGAATCCTTGCTGCCTTCGCTGGCAATGCCCATCGCCGCCATTTCGCGCGGCAGCTGGCTCTCGCCGCCTTTCAAGCGTTGCAGGGCGGCAATCATTTTCGGCGCCCCCACCAGTTTGGCGGCACCGGCATCGGCACGGTATTCGCGCTGGCGGCTGAACCACATCACGATAAAGCTGGCCAAGAAGCCGAACACCACCTGCAACACCATGCTCACCAGAAAATAAATGCCATGCGACAACTCGCCATCGCTGTTGCGCGCCACCACGCTGGAGACAATCCGCGCCAGAAACACGACAAAGGTGTTGACCACACCCTGAATCAGGGTCAGGGTCACCATGTCGCCGTTGCCAACGTGGGCCATTTCATGGGCCAAGACCGCTTCGACCTCATCGCGGTTCATGTGGTGCAGCAAACCGGTGCTCACCGCCACCAGGGAGTTGTTGCGGCTGGGGCCGGTGGCAAAGGCATTGGGCTCGGGCGAATCGTACACCGCCACTTCCGGGGTTTTCAGGTTCCATTGCCGTGCCTGGTTTTGCACGGTGGCCAACAGCCAGGCTTCGGTTTCGTTGCGCGGCTGCTCAATCACATAAGCGCCCACCGAGCGCTTGGCCACCCATTTGGAAGTGAGCAGCGAAATGATGGAGCCGGTAAAACCGACCACTGCCGAGAAGGCCAGCAAACCAAGCACGTTATTGGGATTGCCGCTGATGCCCAAGACGCTCAAGATAATGCTGATGACCACCAATACCGCAATATTGGTTGCAATAAACAGTAAGATGCGCTTCACGTTGTGTCCTCAAATCGGTGGATGTTGTGATTGTGGTTCGGGCCATCCGGCCCGCCTGGGGAGACCAAAAATGCGGCGTATTGTCGCAAATTCAAGCCGTCGGGCACAGCCAATACGCTGCAAATTTATGCAAATACCGGCTCAGGCCCGCACTTCGCCATGACCGAGCACCACCCATTTCTGGCTGGTCAGCCCGTGCAGGCCCACCGGCCCGCGGGCATGGATTTTGTCGGTCGAAATGCCGATTTCGGCACCGAGGCCGAATTCGAATCCGTCGGCAAACCGGGTGGAGGCATTGACCATCACGCTGGCCGAATCCACCTGCCGCAAAAACTGCTGGGCATGGCCGTAATCGGCGGTGACGATGCTGTCGGTGTGGTG
>JBHAET010000239.1:0-3699 GCA_041855705.1 Neisseriaceae bacterium | reverse complement strand
CGGCGGTAGCAAACAAGACGAACAGGAACACGAAAACACCATGCCGCGCGGAATTTCCACCCCGAACAGCATCAGGATGCCGGACAGTCCCCACAGCACGATGGTGAATTCGATGGCCGAGAGCACCGAATTGAGCATGCCGCGCACAAATTCGATGGTGGTGGCGATGAATTCCTGGGCATCTTGCTGAATACGCTGGTCGATGTTGTCCGGCGCCTGCTGCATCAGCTGCAGCCGGTAATAGTTTTTGTTGGCCAGCCAGCGTTCGGTCAGCACCCGGTTGAGGGTGGCCGACCATTTGATGGCCAGGCCCTGATCCAGAAAATCATTGATGATGCCGTTGAGGGTGCGCAACAGCACCACCCCGGCATTGATGAGGGCGAAAAACCAGAAGGCGTCGGCCTGCATGTCCTGCAAGGCGCTGTAAAGGCCGTTGTAAAAAAAGGTGTTGAGCACATTGAGCCGGATTTCGGTCAGCAGCATCAGCAGCATCAGCAGCAAAACCAGACCGATTTTCACGCTGCTGCGGCGGGTCAGGCAGGGTTGCAGCAATTGCCAGAACTGGCGGCCGAAACGGGTTTTGCCGCTGAGAAAAACCACCACGACCAGTACCAGCAGGACGCTGGCCAGGGTTTGGAGCAGCCACACGGGGGTGGCGTTGAGTTCGATTTGCCATTTTTGCATGGATGAAAGTGCTTTCAGGCAGCGGTTGCCGCACGGTGTGGTGATGGCAGTCTGAGGTCGGACATCGGATGGGCGGCACGGCCGGACCATTGCTGAACCGGCGGGCAGTGCGGCGGCCGGCAAGGGATGCGGGCAGAGCGAATGGTGATGCGCCGTGTCTCGGAATGACAACAAAAAATAAATGATAATAATTATAAATTAAACATAAAATTGGGCTTTCAGGCAGCCTGAACCGGCATTTACTTCCGGTGCTGAATGGGGTTGGGCATTATAATACGCACTTTTACTTTTAGTAAAAATTATTATCATTTATTTTAAATCCCTTGGTGATGGAAGCGCAATTGATGATGAAATCTGCCCCCCGTTTGGCCTTGTTGCCATTATTGTTATTACAGGCTTGGGCCTATGCCGACACTGCGGCTGTGACCACGGCCGACAGCGCCGAACTGGAAAGTGTCGAAGTGCGGGGCCGCGCCGTGCGTGCTTTTTCCGATGCCAGTGACGGTGATTTGCGCGACCGGGCCAATCTGGGTTTGCTCGGACGGCAAAACGCGTTCACTTCGCCGATCACGGTGGTCAATTACGATGAACAGGCGTTTGCCGACAAAGAGCCGCGCAATGTGGTGGATGTGATTGCCAAAACCGATGCCTCGGTGATGGCGTTCGGTGGTGAAAGCAATACCCTCAACGGCTTGTATGTCCGCAATTTGCAGGTCGATTCACGCCAGTTCAGCGTCAACGGTTTGGCCGGCCTGTATTCCACCTACGCTTCGCCCACCGTGGCCGTGGCCTCGGCCCAGTTGATTAAAGGTGCATCCACGGCCACCGTCGGCATGGATGCCGAAGGCACGGCCGGTGCCTCGGTCAACATCGAAACCAAGCGGGCCACCGATGAGCCGATCAATAAAGTCGGTCTGGCCTGGTTTGCCAACAACCGGTTGCAGCCGACATTTGATTTTGGCCGCCGTTGGGGGACTGACGGACAGTGGGGCATCCGTGTCAACGGCAAATACCGCAACGGCGATACGCCGCGTCACGGATACAGCGAAGAGGCGCACGAGGCGGCCATCGGTGCCGATTACCGCGGTGAAAACCTGAAGCTGGGTTTGGACCTGATGTATGCCCGCCGCGCCACCGAAGGCGGCCGTGCCCGGGTGCAGGACATGCAGTTGCTGAATTTCGACATGCCTCAGGCCCCGGATGGCAAAACCAATCTGATTCCCAGCTGGTCGGGCCAAACCACCGAAGACCGCACGGCGATGCTCACTTTTGAGTACGATACCGATCACAACATCAGTTTTTCCGGCGGCATCGGCCACATGGAATCGCGTTACGACGGTTCGTTCACCCAGTTGGCGATGCTCAATACCGCCGGTGATTATCGGGCCGCCGGCTCACGGGCCATCGACTATCTGAGCAGGACCACCAGTGCCAGTTTGAAGATGCGCGGCGAGTTTGAGACGGGATCGGTCAGCCACAACTGGAGCGTGGCCGCCGATTATGTCAAACGGCATCGCGACTTCCATCAAAGCGCCCAAGCGGGTGCATTTCGTACCAATATCTACAATCCGGTATTTCCCGATGCGCCGACATTCGGTGCGCTGGACATTCAAAACACCCACGAAACCTATACCGCGCCCAGTCTGGCCGTGGCTAACACCATGGGGATGTTGGACAACCGTTTGCGTCTGACCCTCGGCGCCCGTTTGCAATACATTACCCAAGAGAACCACAATACCCAGCAGCGCACCACCGACCATGCCTTGAGTCCCATGCTGGCGGTGGCCTATGTGCCGCGCAGCGATCTGGTGGTTTACGGCAACTACATGCGCGATTTGGAGCCGGGAACCCTGGTGGATGACAGCAATGCCCTCAACGATGGCCAATCGCTGCCGCCGGCCAAAACCCAGCAGGTGGAAGTCGGGGTGCGCAAAAACTGGCAAGACGGTCTGATCACCACCAGTGCCAGTCTGTACCGCATTTACCGGCCCAGCGCCTACCTGAATCCGACAACCCGCTTGTTTGCTTATGGCGGGGAAGAGCGCAACAGCGGCCTGGAATTGAATGCCTATGCCAATTTGCTGGACAAAAGCCTGCGCCCGAGTTTGGGTGTGTCGCTGATGCGGGCGGAATTGCGCGACTATAAAGAATACAACACCAATACCATCATCAACGGCAAGCAGCAGGTGACCAGCCCGCGCATCATTGCCAAAGCCGGTGTCGAGTGGGATACGCCGTGGGTGCCGGGGCTGACGCTCAATGCCTATGTTCAGCATTACGGCAGCTCTTATCAAAATGCAGCCAACACCTACCGCTTACCGTCTTATACCCTGTTTGATTTCGGTGCCCGTTACCAGACCAAATTGGGGCAGGGCAAAACCCTGACGGTGAGCGGTGCGGTGGAGAATGCCTTCAACAAACGCTACTGGCAGTTGCAGCGCGGCCGTTACGACCGCAGCTTTGCGGTGGTTGGCATGCCGCGGACGGTGTGGCTGAAAGCCGAACTGGCATTCTGACCGACAGCGAAGACCATCCAACCATTCATCACCGCTCCCCGGCATCTGATCGCCGGGGAGCGGTGATGCCTTTGATTGGCCACGCAGTTGTGACGCGGCAGGCGTGTGGTCAAGTTTTCGGTCACGATTGCCTTAGATATTGTGACTGCACTACCTAGGGTCTGTTGACAATTAACGCAACGGCGGTATTTTTGGTCAAAAATCCCCGTCTGCGGCGTTAAAAATGCGCGCAAGGTGTTAACCTTGCTGTGCTTTTTGCCTGGCATACGCGGTTTTTGCCTCAAAAAACCGCTTCGCCGGCCAATTGTCAACGGACCTTAGATATTTTTGCGAAGTTTTCTTGTCTGAACAGCAAAGGGGAAATTCCGGTCAGCTGTTTGAATTGCCGGCTAAATGCGCTGTGATCGGTATAGCCGCACATGACCGCGATCTCTACGATGGGGAAATCGGTTTCCTTCAGTAAATTGAATGCATGCTCCAAACGCATTTTCTGAATCAT
>JBHAET010000238.1:0-2584 GCA_041855705.1 Neisseriaceae bacterium | reverse complement strand
GGCGGTATTTTTGGTCAAAAATCCCCGTCTGCGGCGTTGAAAATGCGCGCAAGGTGTTCAACCTTGCTGCGCTTTTTGCCTGGCATCCGCGGTTTTTGCCTCAAAAAACCGCTTCGCCGGTCAATTGTCAACAGACCCTGGGGCAATGCTCAACCGTCCTTAGCCGTAGCGTTTCTGGAATTCCTGCATGAACTCGATCAGCGCCTCCACGCCTTGCAGCGGCATGGCGTTGTAGATGCTGGCGCGCATGCCGCCCATGGTTTTGTAGCCGCGCAGCAGGCGCAGGCCGCGGGTGGTGGATTCCTGGGCAAACAATTCGTCCAGTTCCGGCGTCGGGGTGTGGAAAATCACGTTCATCTGCGAACGGGCACGTTCCTGTACCCGGTTGCGGTAAAAGCCGCCGCTGCCGTCAATTGCTTCATACAGTATTCTGGCCTTGAGCGCATTGATGGTCTGCATTTGCGCCACGCCGCCCTGTGATTGCAGCCAGCGGAACACGAGGCCGGAAATGTAGATCGGGTAGGTGGCCGGGGTGTTGTACATGCCCTGGCGTTCGATGTGGCTGCGGTAATTCCACACGTCGGGCACGTGCTGGCTGCAGCGTTCAAGCAGGTCTTCGCGGATGATGACGATGGTGGCGCCGGATGGGCCGATGTTTTTCTGGGCGCCGGCATAAATCACGCCGAAGTCGGCCACATTGATCGGGCGCGACAAAATTTCGCTCGACATGTCGCACACCATCGGCGGCAGGCCGTCGGGCTTGGGGATGTCGCGGTATTGCAGGCCGTGCACGGTTTCGTTGATCACATAGTGGACAAAGGCCGATCGCGGATCCACATCCCAGTGCTCCGGTGCGGGCAGGTCGGTGTAGTCGTACTGTTCGCCGCCGTGGGCCGCCAGATGGATGCGGGCGGAGGACAGTTTGCCCATCTGGTTGTGGGCAATCGCACTCCAGTTGCCGGTCACCACCGAATCGACCCGCTCAAAACCGTTGGCCAGATTCATCACCACCATATTGAATTGCGCACTGGCCCCGCCTTGCAAAAACAGTACCTTGTAGTTGTCGGGAATGCCCAGCAATTGGCGCAGGTCTTGTTCGGCGTGGTAGAGAATGCTCATGAACACATCGGAGCGGTGGCTCATGGTCATGACCGAAAAACCGGTGCCGTTGTAGTCGAACATTTCGGCCTGGGCAATGCGCAGCACCGATTCGGGCAAAATGGCCGGACCTGCGGAAAAATTGTAAATGGTGGGGGTTTGAACGCTCATGCAAGGGCACCTTAATGTGTGGAAACGGTCACGCTGCGGCGAGGGTGAATCCGCTCAGTCAGTGCTGCGGCAAAATCCGGCCGTCTGGCCGGTGCGGTTGGCGGTGTTGGCAGCTGCTGTTGATTGGATGCCCCCGACGACGGTGACCGTATGCGGCGGGTGGGGTTCTGTGGCTTTCAGGCAGCCTGAGACCTTTGCAAAACCCCCATCTGCGGCGCATTTCTGCGTTGTGCGCTGCTCGCTCGCTTGCCTAACTCTATGTTATGTCTGCACTCGCTGCGCTGCTGCGCCTTGAACTGCATCCACATCTGGAGGTTTTGCAAAGGTCTCAGCCTGGTCAAGGTGTTAAACCGTTGTCCAGGCTGCCTGAAAGCATGGGTAGCTGATTTTAGTGCGTTGCAACATGAAACGCAATGCTTTATCCAGCCGATACGCTGCCGTCCGGCTCATCGCTGAGCAGGCGGATGGCGGTGGCACCCAGATCCTCCAGGCCGCGGACGGCTTCGTCCCAGGCCTGATCAAATTGGGCGCAGGCCGCACCTTCGGCTTTCAGGCCGAATTCCAGCCGGTAGCGGGCGCTGCCGCTGGCATGCGGCAGGTCCTGGCGGATGGTGGGCAGGCTGAAGCTGCGCACCCCGGCAAAGCGTGTTTCCAGCGCCACCATCAGCGGAGCGATGCTCGATTCGGCCAGGCCGTCGATTTGGGCCGAGCGCTGGCGGCGCGGTATCTGGTGGAAGCAGTGGCGGTAGTGGGTTTCCAGCACCCATTCGGCCATCGGGTGTGCCATTTGCGGAAAGCCGGGCAGGAAATAATGTTCCTGCAGGGCAAAGCCGGCAATCTGGTTGAACGGGTTGGGCACCAAGGCGGCGCCTTGGGCAAAGTCGGCCATTTGTGCGCGTTGGGCATGGCCGGGACTGTCCAGTCCGTCGCCCATGGCCAGGCTGCGTTCTTCAATCCGTTGCAATGCCTGCGGATGGCGGCACAGGGGCAAGCCCAGTGCTTCGGCCGCTGCCTGGCGGGTGTGGTCATCCGGTGTGGCGCCGATGCCGCCGGTGACAAACACCGGGCCGCCCTCGGCAAAACTGTGGCGCAGCGCCCGCACCAGCTGCAAACGTTCGTCGGGCAGATATTGCACCCAGGCCAGACGCAGGCCGTGGCGGGCGAGCAGGGTTTTGAAAAAGGCAAAATGCACATCCTGCCGTTGGCCGTGCAGGATTTCATCGCCAATGATCATCAGGCCGAAATCGGAATGGGACATGAAGGAAAAGCCTTGGGAAATGGGGAAACGGTTTGCCGCCGGCTGCCGCAAGGGCTG
>JBHAET010000237.1:0-9719 GCA_041855705.1 Neisseriaceae bacterium | reverse complement strand
GTCACGCTCGGGATACAGATGCGCCGTGAGCAGGGCATGTTCGGCACGCGCCCGGGCATCAAGTGGCGGCCTCGCTTCCAATTCGGCCAGCCGGGCTTTGTCCTGTTGCAATTGGCCATGCTGCTCTTGCCAATATTCGGCCACCGCCATGCGCCAGCTCTGACTGAGGTTGGCCTCCAGCTCCGGCAGCAACGGGCCCAGCCAGGCTTCGGCGGCAGTTTGTGCCGGTGGCGGCACCAGAATGAGCGGCGCCTGCAATGCGGCCAGCCGTTGTGCCAGTGTGGGATGCGTATCGTCCGGATCGCCCAGACGGGTGGCCAACCGTTGCAAACGCGCCTCATCATCGGGATGCGGCTGGCGCAGGCTTTGCGCCATGTCCTGCTGAATCCGTGCCGGCGGTTCGGGCATATCGCGCACGCGGCGCTCAATGTCCGGCCAGAAGGTCTTTTGCAGGTACTCGCTGGCCAAATGCGTCCGTACCAAGGCTTGCCCGGCGGCTTCCGCCCCGGCCAACTGCGCGGCCACGGCATCGGCTTCGTATTCGTTGCGGCGTATCAGGGCATAGCTGTAGGCATTGAAATAGGGCGAATACCAGCGGAAAAAACGGCCCGGTATCTTGCCCGTCCAACTCCCGTCATCCAGCGCCTCCAACAGACGCGCCCAACTGGTGCGCACGCGATAAATCCAGCCGCCAAAGCGGCCGTGCCGACCGCTGAAATGACCGAATTCGTGGGCAATCACCGAGCGCAGTTGTTCGGTGCTCAACAGCTGCATCAGCGGCAGACCCAGCAACAGATAGTAACGTTGCCCAAACAGCCCGAAAAAGCGCGGCAAGTTGACCGCTGCGGCATTGAGCCGGTCGTCGATGAAAATGCCATCCAGACGCGGTGCCCCGACGGCCTGACGCAGACGTTCGACTTCCGCCTGCAACTGCGGGGCCTCTTCCCTGCCCAGCCGATGGCCTTCCGGGGGTGTAAAGCGGATCCACAGCGTACGCAGCAACAGCCAGCCAAACAGCAGCGGAATCCAGATGATCTTGGCCAGCTTCAGCAGCAGGATGGGAGAAGTCAGCAGCAACAGCGCCAGCAGGCCGAACGACAGGCCAAAGGCCAGCACCAGCAAGCCGATCAGCACGGCATAGCCCAGCAAGGCCAGCGCCATCAGCTTGGCGCGGTAGCGCCTTGGCGACGCTTGCAGCTCGATTTCCAAGCGTTCCACCAGTTCACGGTGGCGTGCCATCGTCGACATGAGTCGTTCCTCCGTGTATGGACTGTATGGTCACCCTGTTTTCCAGCACGTCGCCATCATCCGAATGAGACCTTTGCAAGACCCGCAGGCTGCCTGAAAACCGCTTTCAGGCAGCGTGCAAGGTTTTGCGCCGGTGTCCGATTGTTCCGCTGCGTTTATCCGACCAAAACCATGATCAACACAAGAACACTTAATTCATAAACCCCCGGCAACAGCAACAGCGCAAACGCCGCCAGCCACACCGCCAGCACCGCCAACCGTGCGTAGCCACCCATCGGCCGCAAGTGCACCCGTTTCAGCAAGGCCTCCGCCTGCATCACCTGCGCATTGGTCTTGAGGGGTGCCTTACTGCCTGTCTGTACAATCGACAGGGCCTGAATCTGCTCATCCATCGCTGAAGCCGGCGCCGGCAAAGTGCGCCACTGCCGCCATTGCGCATGCTGGCGGCGCAACCCCGGTAACGACGCCAGCGGCAGCAGCGCCACCAACAGCAGCTCAAACGCATGCAGCCACCACGCCAGCAAGCCCAGCCCGATCACCGACAACCCGCAAAACAGCAACGACACCAGCACAGCCTGCTGCGGCAACAGGCTTTGCAACACCTGCCCGCCGTCCAGCGGCAACACCGGCAGCAAGTTGAATACATTCACCAACACCAGCAGCAAGGCCAGATGCAGCCACATCCCTTCCGCACCGCCAAACAGCAGTGCCACGCCGAGCAACAGCCCCGGCAACGGCCCGGCCAAGGCTACCCAAGCGCGATCGTGTGCCGATGCCTGCTCTTCCTCGCCCATCGTCACCCCGCCCGCCAACGGCAGCAGCAGCACCTGCACATTCCGATAGCCCAGCAGCCGCATCGCCAGCCAATGCCCGCCCTCGTGCAAGGCCAGCACCAGCAGCAGCAACACCGCCGTTTGCCACCCGAAAAACCACGTCCCCAGCCCCACGAACGCCAATGCGGAAAAAACGAACAGTCCCCATTGCACCGCCAAACGCGGCGCAAAATGCGCCCGCCGCTGATTCCACACCGCCCACAACAAAACCAGACGCGGCAAAGGCACCCCCGCCGCATCCGCCACATGTGCCCGCCGCCCGCCGGAAAAAAACTTCCCAAGCACCGCCAACCCACCCTTCAGCGACAAACGCCGGGCGCCGTCTTCGTGCATCACCGTCAATCCGCGTCCGGCCATGTCCTCTGCCAGCGTCCGCTCATACGCATTCACCACCGCCACGCACTCCCCGTCCGCCGGCCACGGCTGCACCGCCTTGTCCGCAACAAACGTGCGGTGCGCATCGTATTGCTCGGCCAAGGTGGCATACGCTCCCGTCTGCCCCAGCACGGCCGGCAAATCGGAGAATGCCGCGTTGAAAGCGTTCCAGGGCACGGTGGCAAACATGCGTCCTTGCCCGTTGCGGCTCAAAAAATGTACCCGCGCGCAATCCGCATCCTCCAGATCCAGCGTGACAAACACCACCGCCAGCGTCAAACCGTCCGCACTGCGGTAAAGCCGCGCCAATCCGGCATGAATGATATGCGCAGGCTGCACCTCAAGCTCGGCATGACTGGCCAAAGCAAACCCCAGCGCCGACAACTCCGCATGCCGCGCCTCGAACAGCGGCTCCAGCAAGGGATCAATCCGCTTGGCCGGATGATCCGCAAGCGCCACCGCCGCCGGCAGCGGCATGCTCAACAGCAAACGCAAGGAATTGAGCACCACCAGAAAAACCAGCAAACACAACACAATGACAAACAGCATCGCTCCCCCCCTTGTGCAGGCAAATCACACCCATGCCGCGATAAAATTTCATTCCTACAACAGATTCACTTGGCTTTCGGCACAGGACAGCAAGCCGCAACAACACTGTAGTGAAAGTCAAGTTGATCTGTCATGGCACAGCCGGCAGGCTACCTGAAAACAGCTTTCAGGCAGCCTGTTGCAGTTTCAAGCCGGTTGCAGAGCCCAACACCGCCGCTGCCCGATGCTGGGCAGGCCGCGGGCGGGCTGCCCCAAAACGACAGCCGCCGGTGAAGACTGCTTAAAAACAATCCCAGTTGAACCATGCCTTGTCAAAGCGGCGGGCGGCAAGATCCTCCGGCGAGATGAAAAACTGCCCGCTGCCGCAATCGCCCCATTGGATATGGAAGTTGTCGTTATCGGAATCCAGCTGGAACAGCAGCACATCGCCGCTGCGCACTTCAAAACGCGGGTCTTCCTGGGCAAAACGCGGATAGCCGAACAAATGGCTCTCGTGCTGCTGGGCATAAATCCTGGCGATGCGATCTTGATGCCGGGCGCGGGCGATGAGATTCATGCTTTCATCGCCGTTTAGGCCGTGTTGCTCGCGCCATT
Source organism: Neisseriaceae bacterium (assembly GCA_041855705.1). GTDB lineage: Bacteria > Pseudomonadota > Gammaproteobacteria > Burkholderiales > Neisseriaceae > JALJZY01. The sequence goes on along the minus strand of JBHAET010000237.1, from coordinate 6,120 downwards.
CTTCGTCGCTGATGCCGAAATGGGCGCGGTATTCCACGCTGTCGGCGAGCAGGTAATGGGTGGCCCAACGTGCGCTGACCGCATATTCGCCGTCCACCGGATGCGACCATTCGCGTGCCTCCGCAAACAGGTTGGGGCTGTATTCCACGCCGTGCAGTTTGGCGGTAAGCCTGGCGGCAACCGGATTGACGGTGCCCTCGCGCAGCAGGCGTCGGTTGGCGAAGCTGCCGATGGAAAGATGTGCGGCCAGCGCACTTTTGCTTTGCGGCGGGGCTTCCTGCAAACCGTTGCGCTCGTCCTGCCACAGGCGCGAGAGTTCGGCATCGTTTTGCTCGGCGATAAAGGAATCGTTTTCGGCGATGTAGTCGGCAAGCAAGGCAGATACTTCGGCGCTTTCTTCGGCACTTTCCGGCGCAAAATCGAATAAATGTTGGCCTATGCCGCCCATCAGCTTGCCAAAACCGGCCAAGGGGTTGCCGCTGTTTTGGGTCAGCTCGGCATCGGCCAGCGCAGTGAAGTTTTGTATGGCTTCATGTGCATCGTGCGGCGCTTCGCCTTGGGCAACAAAGCCCTGTGCGGCAAAGCGCTCGGCGAGGCGGTCCATGCGCGACTGGAGCATGGCCATTTCCAGCGTGCGTATGTGGGCCTGACGCGCCGGCGGCAAGGCGGCAAAGGCTGCGCGCAGCCGCTGCATGGCATCGTGGGCATGGTATTCCAGCAGCTGATCCAGCTCCGGCGCGCTCATGACCCGCTGTTGCTGCGCCTCGGCCACGATTTCATCCAGCCGGGTGCGCAAGTCGGACTCCGTCTGCTTCCACAAGGCGCTGAGCGCGGCATCATTGTAGGCATCAATGTATTCCTGCTGCATTTGCCAGTCGCATTCAATCACGGCGCGCGGGTCGTGCTGCCAGTATTGCCACCAGCGCGTGTCACCCGAAGTGATGAGTTGCCGGGTGAGCACCTGATGGACATGCATGCTCTGCGCAAGGTCTGCTTCGGCCAGTTCCTGATTGGCCAGATCCCAGCGCAGAATGTCTTCATCGCTCAGCGCCGCCACGCGCTCGCCGCTGTCGGGAAAATAATCGTCATCCAGCACAAAGGCAAAGGTTTCGCTACCTGAAGGCGGCTGTTTTTCGATTTCCTTGCAGTATTCATCCACTTGCGCGGCCAGTTCGGCCAGCGGCGGCAGGGCGGCGCGTTCGGTCTGAAAACAGCGCGACAGTTCGGCATCGCCAATTTTCGCCACGGCATCATCGCGCCGCGCCAGCCACGCTGCAATCAGCGTTGCGCCCTCTTCACGCCAGCGGCGCTGGAAGTCGTTGTCGTCTTCATCATCATCGTATTGCGCATCCGCATCTTGGGTGTCCGCATCGTCTTTATCGTGCTCTTGCGCAAAAGCCTCTGGCGGAAACAGCGCGCGCTGCGTCTCGCGCGCAAGCGAAGGCACGGCGGGGTCGGCGAAATACACGCTTCGGTAGCCGGATGGCTCGGTGGGATCGTCGTAATTCAGGCCGTAGCTGTCATCGAACGGGTCGATATAAAAGGCGAGAATGCCACTTGCCGGCAAATCGGGATGCGGCGGCAGTTCGGCAAAATTGAATTGCGCCAAGAGCGCCAACGGCTTGCCCCGGGCATTTTCGGGATAGGGCCGGTTGTGCGGCCAATAGCCGATGCCGCCGATGCGCGAAGCGGTGAGCGGCAAATCTTTGGCCGGTGCGGTGTGGATTTCCAGCACTTGCCGGGCGCTGGCGGCGAGTTCTTGCAAGGCTTGGGCAGACAGGTGTTTCTTTAGGGTTTCCAACATGCTGATTTCTCCTTTGAGGGTCATCCACTCATCAGAAGGTTGCCTGAAACGGTTTTCAGGCAGCCTCCGTGTCATACCGCTGTCCCATTACACTTATTCGATGTTCTGCACCTGCTCGCGCATTTGTTCGATCAGCACTTTTAGGCCCACCGATGCCTGGGTGCACTCGCTGGCAATCGCCTTGCTGCCCAGGGTATTGGCCTCGCGGTTCAATTCCTGCATCAAAAAATCCAGCCGTTTGCCCACACTGCCCTTGTGTTCGCTGACCAGGCGGCGTACTTCGCCGATGTGGGTTTGCAGCCGGCTCAATTCTTCGTCAATGTCGGCTTTTTGCATGAAAATCACGAATTCCTGGCGCAAGCGGTCTTCATCCACCTGGGCCAGGGCATCGCGCAAGCGCTGCTCAGCCCGTTCGGTATATTGCTGCAACAAATGCGGAAACAGTTGCAGCACCGCATCCACAATGTCATCCATGTCCGCCAGCCGGGAGAGCAAATGCTGCTGCAATTTGGCCCCTTCGCGCGCCCGGGCCTGGTTGAAGTCGGCCAGGGCCTGCTGCAACAGCTGCACCACCCCTTCGGCCAGGGCTTCGTCATCCTGCGGCAAAGCGGTCAGTACTCCGGGGAAACGCAAGATGTCGGCCACCCCCAGTTTGGCCAACTGTTTGTGATTGCGGCGCAAATCACGGTTGGCCGCCGCCAGTTGCGCCACCAGTTCGTGATTCAGCTGCAAAGTTTGGGCCGCCGCGCCCACCACCTGCCACTGTACCCGGCACTCCAGTTTGCCGCGCTGCACCTTGGCCGCAATCAACTCGCGCAAACGGCCTTCCAGATGGCGCAAATCATCGGCCATTTTGAACTGGATGTCCAAATAACGGTGGTTGACCGCGCGCAATTCGACGCTGATTTGGCGGCCGGCGTATTCACCGGCCGCATTGGCATAACCGGTCATGCTGTGCATCATCAGAATTCCTTTATGAAAAACAACAGTCAAAGCGGCGGCACACGCGGACCGGCGTTGCCGCACAGGCGCTATCTTATACCATTTCCATATGCCGCCAAACCACACCCGGCCCGCCGGCCCGCTGGTCATGCGGGGCATCGGCTATAATCGCTTTTTTGTTCCAAGGAAACCATGATGTCCGACACCGCCTACCGTCGCACGCAACGCGCCGCCGATGCCTTGCGTCGGATCTGTATCACCCCCCATTTTCTGCCGCAGGCCGACGGCTCCTGCCTGATCGAATGCGGCCAGACCAAAATCATCTGCACCGCCAGCATCGACGAAAACTTGCCGCCGTGGCTGCGCGGCCAGGGACGCGGCTGGATCACCGCCGAATACGGCATGCTGCCGGCATCCACCGCCAGCCGCATGCGCCGCGAAGCGGCCGCCGGCAAACAGTCGGGCCGCACCCAGGAAATCCAGCGCCTGATCGGCCGCTCACTGCGTGCGGTGGTGGATCTGAACCGTTTGGGCGAACGCCAGATTGTGGTGGATTGCGATGTGATTCAGGCCGATGGCGGCACCCGCACCGCCAGCATTACCGGCGGCTACGTGGCCCTGAGTTTGGCCGTGCGCAAGCTGCTGGCCGCCGGCTTGCTGGCCGGCAATCCGATCCGCGAGGCGGTGGCGGCCGTGTCGGTGGGCATGGTCGGCGGCGTGCCGTTGCTGGATTTGGATTATCCGGAAGATTCGGGTTGTGATTCGGATGTCAACATTGTGATGAGCGGCAGCGGCCAAATCATCGAGATTCAGGGCACGGCCGAGGGCGCACCGTTCAGTCTGGCGCAACTGCAATCCCTGATGGCACTGGCGCAGCAAGGCATCGGCCAGTTGCTGGCCGCCCAGCAGCAGGCACTGGAGCACGCTGCTTAAACGGCCCGGTCACCACCGCTTCGGTCGTACCGGGGCGTTGTTTATTCATCCGCATGCCCATCATCTTCACCCAGCCACCACACCACTCCGTCGGGCGGTGATGGCGGTTGGGTCAGGATGGGTTCCAGCCACTCGACGGCGCGTCCGGCACCGCCGGCAGCCCAAGTTTGCAGCAGCGTGGCGGCCAGTGCGGCTTCGGCCACCACCAGTCCGGCATCGCGCCAGGGCGACCAGGCCGGCTCGCCGTTTGCAACCGGCTCGGGATGTTGGTGCGGCAAACCATAGCTGCAGCGGCGGCACAAGGTGCGCAGGTTGGCGCGCCAATCCTCAATCACCGCTCCGGCCGCTGCCACCGACTGCGCCAAAGCCGCCCAGTCTTGTGGCTGCGCACAATAAATCAAAGCCGTGAAGCTGTGTTGCTCGGATGCACGGCAGCGCTGCAAGGCATTGAACACCGGCAGCTGCTCCGCATCCAGCTGCCGGTAACCGCTGACCGCGCCGTCGTGCAACACCACATCGCCAAACGCATAACCGCTCTCCGGCAGCGGCACATTCAAAATGCGCGCCCGTACCGGGTCAATACGGCGCACAAACACGGTTTCGCCCTCATGCCACGGATTGAGCCGCACCACCGCCATGCCCAGATCGGTGACGATTTCCCCGGCCCCCGCTGGCAATGTTATGCCGCAAGCCGTCCACAGACGGCGGGCAGTCGGCCAGTCGGCCAGTGCGGTGGCGGCGATTGCCGCATTCCAATGCGCGGCCTCGTCAAACTCGGCCGCCAGCTCAATGGCACGCAGGTTATGGGTCAGCGACAAGCGCCAGTCCTGCCGGTATTTGGCGGCCAAACCCAGCATGTAATGCCACTCTGCCACCTCGGGCAATTGTTCGACCAAGCCGGCAAATGCGGTGGCCGCCTCGGCCAGCCGGCCGGCATCAAAAGCGGCATATGCCTGCTGCTGCAGGATTTCGGTACTGATCATGTCTGTCTGTTTCGCTCAACCATGGGCACAGGGCGCATCCGCCATCAGCCTGCCCGAACATCAAACCGCACCGCAGGCTGCCTGAAACGGTTTTCAGGCAGCCTGCAAGGTTCGTCAACATTTCCGGATTTACGGTTTCTGCCTGGCCAATACGGCGGCGGCATAGCTGCAGCTGGCGCTCAAGCGGATGTTTTGGCGGGCAGCTTCGGCAATGGCAGCATCCACCAGCAGCCGAGCCAAACCTTGGCCGCGATAGGCAGGATCAATGACGGTGTGTTCGATGTCCCAGCCGCCGGGGCCGGGGCGGTAGCTGAGGTAACCGGCTTGGCGCTTGTCTTGCAGCAGGGTGAACATGTGCCGTTCGGCATGGTGTTGGATGTGGTTCATGATGTTCCTTATCGGTCGGTGTTTGGACGGGATGGGGTAAAACCTCCTGGCATCGCATTTTTGATGCCAGGCGGATCTTTGGCAAAACCTTCACTCAACGATAGCGCTGTTGCTGCGGCTGCCAGCGGTAGCGCTGCTGCTCGGTGAAATGACCGGAACGGCCGCGCCACAAGATGTCGTGGTAGCCATGCTGCTGCTGTTTTTGCATCACCAGCACGGCCATGCTTTCGGTGACATGCCGCTGGCGGGTGCCGTCGGCATTCCACTCGCCGGCCAAGTCTTCAAATGCGTAAATCGGCACCTGCAACACCGGCCGCAATTGCCCCTTTACCACGGCAAACAAAGTCAGCCCGTTGGTCCATGCCCCGCCACCGGCATACCCGTGAAAACTGGCGGTGCGGATGCCGAACGCCAGCGTATCGGCATTGAGCCGGTAATCGGCCATGTCCCAACGCAACAGGCTGCCGGGCACTTCTTCGCCGATATGATCGGTCAATGTCAGGCTGCTTGCCGTGGCATGTGCCTCGTCCAAATGCTCGTGCCACGGACGGGCGGCCAGTTGCGGCCGGCCGGCAGCATCGGCCCGCAACAATGCCACCACCACTTCACGGCGCCCATGCGAGCCGCAAGACGCTGCGGCTGCCCCTTTGTATTCAGGTGCCATGACACAAGCCAGCAAGAGGTAATGGCCTGCCTGCCGCGACCACGGACGCAAGGCGATGGCCACCTGCTGCGGCTCGGCATCCGGCAACAGCAAGGCACGCAGCACTTCGCGCGGCCACGGGCTTTGGTTGCGGGCAAAATCCCAGCCCATGTTATCGGGCACATCGGTTCCCGCCATTTGTTCGGCATATTGCGCCTGCCCGTCGGCAGCCCGTATCTGTGCCGGCACATGGTTCAAGGACGGCACAACGGTTTGCGCCAGCGCCGCCAAGGGCAGCATGGCGGCAATGGCCAGCCAGACGGGCGGTTTCAACGCTTGAGTTAAGCCGCGCCGCGAAGCGGCGTCGGCTTGAACGAATTGTTAGACATTATTTGCCGACTACCTTGGTGATCTCGCCTTTCACGTAG
>JBHAET010000236.1:0-8907 GCA_041855705.1 Neisseriaceae bacterium | reverse complement strand
TGCGGTGTTGGGGAGTCGTCAAGTGGTTAAGACACTGGGTTTTGATCCCAGCATGCGTAGGTTCGAATCCTACCTCCCCAGCCACCCATTCGGAAGCGTGCAAGTTCTCTTGCACGCTTCCTCCGTTTTGGCAGCCGCCGTGATTGCAAATTCGGCGACTGGTTGCAGAATCCGTTTGGCGGCCACCGGGCCTCAGTGTTAAAATCCGGGCTTTGTGCAGCACCGTTTTTGCAAACCGCACGGAGCAAACGGTTATGTTTCCGCCTCCTTACAGACAACTGGCAGGTACAGACGAAATGGCAGCTTACGACAGCCTGATGGTATTTACCGGCAATGCCAATCCGGCATTGGCCGAAAATGTGGTCAAACATCTGGATATTTCACTGGGCCGTGCCACGGTGAGCAAATTTTCCGACGGCGAAATCGCCGTCGAATTGCTGGAAAACGTGCGCGGGCGCGATGTGTTCATTTTGCAGCCCACTTGTGCGCCAACCAATGACAACCTGATGGAAGTGCTGACCATGGCCGATGCGCTCAAGCGCGCCTCGGCCGGTCGCATCACCGCTGCCATCCCGTATTTCGGCTATGCCCGCCAAGACCGCCGGCCGCGTTCGGTGCGGGTGCCGATTTCGGCCAAGTTGGTGGCCAACATGCTGTATTCGGCCGGTATCGACCGCGTGCTGACCGTTGATTTGCACGCCGACCAGATTCAGGGCTTTTTCGACATTCCGGTGGACAATATTTACGCCACCCCGATCTTGATTCACGACATCCAGCAGTTGCGCATCGACAACTTGACCGTGGTCAGCCCCGACATCGGTGGCGTGGTGCGTGCCCGTGCCGTGGCCAAAATGCTGGATGCCGATCTGGCCATCATCGACAAACGCCGGCCCAAAGCCAATGTCGCCGAAGTGATGAACATCATCGGCGACATCCAGGGCCGCACCTGTTTGATTGTCGATGACATGATCGATACTGCCAACACCTTGTGCAAAGCCGCCTCCGCGCTCAAGGAGCGTGGTGCCGAGCGGGTGCTGGCCTATGCCACCCATCCGGTGTTTTCCGGCCAGGCGGTGGAGCGGATTGCCACTTCCGACATCGACCAGGTGGTGGTCACCGACACCATCCCCCTGTCGGCCGAGGGCAAAAACTGCAACCGCATCCGTCAGGTGAGCATTTCCGGCCTGTTGGCCGAAACCGTACGCCGCATCAGCAATGAAGAATCGGTGTCGTATTTGTTTAATGAAGATTTGGTGGCGCCGGGCGCTTTGTTCCTGCCGTAACCAAGACCCTGTCGTCTTAAGCTGGTCGCGGCCGATGACGACGTTTTTTGATCCAATGGAGTTTTAACCATGTCTTACGAAATCAATGCAGTTAACCGCGAAGATCAGGGCACGGGTGCGAGCCGCCGCCTGCGTCGCGAAGGCCAAGTGCCGGCCGTGCTGTATGGCGAAGGGACCGAGCCGGTTGCCATTGCCGTAGAGCACAAAGCCATGTTCTATGCACTGGAAAAAGAGAATTTCCACACCGCCATCATCAAACTGAGCCTCAACGGCAAAGCGCATGATGTGATTGTGCGCGATTTTCAAATGCACCCGTTCAAACCGCAGGTACAACACATCGATTTTCAAGCCGTTGACCTGAACAAACCGCTGAAAATCCGCGTACCGGTACATTTGCTGAATGCCGAGATTTCACCGGCAGTCAAACTGCAAGGCGGCCGCGTATCGCTGCTCAACACCACCGTGGAAATCTTGGCCCTGCCCAAAGACGTCCCGGCTGCTCTGGAACTGGACGTGTCTGCCGTGACCGCCGGCCAGATTTTGCACCTGTCCGACATCAAATTCCCGGAAGGCGTGACCAGCGTGGCGCTCAAACGCAACGAAAACCTGGCCGTGGCTTCGGTTACCGGCAAAAAACGCTGATACCGGCTGCAAAGCTGCTGAAAAACCCGCTGTATCTACAGCGGGTTTTTTATTTCAGGCAGCCTGGAGACCTTGGTAAAACTGCCATCTGCGGCGCATTTGAAGCGTTGTGCGTTGCTCGCTCGCTTGCCTAACTCCATGTTATGTCTGCGTTCGCTGCGCTGCTACGCCTTGAGATGCATCCACATCTGACGATTTTTCAAAGATATCAGCCTTTTGCCGACAGCCGTCCCTGCCGCATATACCAGACTTCGTCGGCTAGCTGTTCGCCGTCGGCCGCATCGTGGCTGATGATCATCATGGGGATGGCCAAATCCTGTTGCAGATGACGGATCAATTGGCGCATTTGCGCCCGCAGGCCGGCATCCAGTGCCGAGAACGGTTCGTCCAGCAACAGGCATTGCGGACGGGTAATGCAGGTGCGGGCCAGTGCGGTGCGCTGCTTCTGGCCGCCGGAAATCTGGTGGGGATAATGCTGTGCCACAGCTTCTAGCTGCATGCGCGCCAGCCATTCGGCCGTCAGCGCATCCACGGTACGCGGCGGGTTGCGGCCCCGGCGGTACAGGCCGAAGGCAATGTTTTGGGCAACGGTCAGATGCGGAAACAGGGCGTAGTCCTGAAACATCAGGCCGATGCGCCGCTGTTGCGGCGGCAGCCATTGTTTGGCGGTGGTGTCGCCGTAACCGCGCCCGTTAATCCGCACATGCCCGGCATCGGGGCGCATCAGTCCGGCTAACAGTTGCAGGGTCAGGCTTTTGCCGCTGCCGGAGGGGCCGGAAACCAGCAGGCGCTGTGCGCGGCTTTGGCAGGCTGCATCCAAATCAAAACGGCTGTGGGTGGTGTGCAGCCGGTGGCGGAAAGCAAAATCGAAGACCCAACCGTTCATGTGCGCTCCCTGGCTTTGGCCAAACGGGAAGTGCTCCACAAAACCAGCACGCAGACCGCAGAAATCAGCAGCACCAGCTGGTTGGCCAAGGTGTCGTTACCGGCCTGTACTGCTTCATAGACCGCAATCGACAGGGTTTGGGTTTCGCCGGGAATGCTGCCGGCTATCATCAGAGTGGCGCCGAATTCGCCCAATGCGCGGGCAAAGGCCAGCAGCAATCCGGCCAACAGGCCGCGCCAAGCCAGCGGCAGGGTAACGCGCAAAAACACCGCATAGGCCGGCATGCCCAATACACGGGCCGCCTGTTCGAGCGGCGGATGGATGCTTTCAAACGCCGCCCGCGCCGGTTTGCACACCAGCGGAAAAGTGACCACGGCGGCCGCCAGCACGGCACCCTGCCAGGTGAAAATCAGGTTGATGCCGAACCATTGCTGCAGGTGCTGGCCCAGCCAGCCGTTGCGGCCGAACACCACCAGCAGGTAATAGCCCAGTACGGTGGGCGGCAACACCATGGGCAGGGTCAGCAGGGTGTCCAGCAGGTCGCGGCCAGGGAAACGGCCGCGCGCCAGCAGAAAACCGGCAGCCGTGCCCAGCAGCAGATTGAGTAGCGTGGCGCAGCAAGCCACTTTCAGCGACAGGGACAGGGCAATCCAGACATCGTGCAGCATGGTGCGGGCGCTCAGGGCTGGCCGAAGCCGTAGCGTTTGAGAATCTGCCGGCCCGGTGCGGAGAGGACAAAGCGGACAAAACGCTGTGCTTCATCGGGGTTTTGGCTGCGCTCGGCCACGGCAATGGGGTAGCTGACGGCCTGATCCAGCGCCACCGTGTGGGCGACACGCACTTTTTGCGGCATCAGCGCCGCATCGGTGCGGTAGACAAAACCGGCATCCACTTCGCCGCGTGCCACATAATCCAAAGACTGGCGCACGTTTTGGGTGTAGATCAGTTTGCGGCGCAACGATTCGAACAGACCGGCCTTTTCGAGCGCGGCTTTGGCATAGCGGCCTACCGGCACGCTTTCGGGCTGGCTGATGGCGATGCGCCGGATTTCCGGCCGTTGCAAACCGGACAGGGAAGAGAAGGTTTGGCGCTGGGCATAAGGCACCACCAGCACCAGATCGTTGCGGGCAAAAGTATGGCGGCTGGCCGGGCGGATGCCGTTCTGCGCGGCGGCACGGTCCATACTGGTTTGATCGGCGGTGGCCAACACATCCACCGGCGCACCTTGCAGCAATTGCTGCACCAAGGCGCCGGATCCGGCGGTATTCAACTTCACGGTTACGCCGGGATATTGCTGCTGATACGCTTGGGCGATGTCTTGGAAAGCCTCTTTCAGGCTGGCGGCGGCGGAAACCGTCAGATCTTGGGCGGCGGCCGGTAAAGTGGCCAGCGCCAGCGCGGCGGAGAGCAGGCAGGAACGGATAAGGTGCGGCATAAAAACAGACCGGTTCAGGTGGTGGGAACAGGCCGCATGATAGCCAACTCCCCGGCAGGCCGTTATTGGCGGAAGGGATTAACGGGCGGTCTAATACCAAAGCAGTATGGTGTCGGATAAGCTTGGCAAGCCTTCTGATGGCATCCCGGGATGGATTGGTTGCTTCAAAACCCGGCCGTTGTCTTAACCGGCCGACAGGCCGATTTCGGCAATCCATTGCTGCCGTCGCGCCAGTACATCTCCTTGACCGGTTTGGGCAGCCACAATCAAACCCTCTCCCAGCACAAACAGGCGGTCTGCCACCGCTTCGGCGTGATCACAGCCGGCTGCCTGCAATCGTTGTCGCAACAACGTGCGAATGGCGCGTTTGTGTTCGGCGGCATAACGATGCGGCAAACTGCGGTCATCGGCAAATTCGGCGCAGGCATTGATGAACAGGCAGCCGGCAAAGCCGGCACCAGCACCCCAATCGGCGATGAAATCCACATAAGCTTCGGCTGTTTGCGCCAATGGCCGCTGTGTCAACGCTGCCTGCAATTGTGCGACAAATTGCTGATGGCGAAATTGCAGCACTGCTTCAATCAGGCCGTCTTTGCTGCCGAAATGGGCATACAGGGTACGTTTGGTGGTGCCGGCCTGCCTGGCCAAAGTTTCCACGCCGCTGGCATGAAAACCCTGCTGGTAAAAGCATTGGTAGGCGGTTTCGATAATGTGCTGCCGGATGTCCATGTTTTCATTCCTTGCATAAATATACCGCTCGGTATAGCATATGGTACACCAATCGGTATATTTGAATTATAACAGGAGTTCCCGTCATGCGGTTCTTGCGTTGTTGGCCCCGTGCCACGGAGATCTGCCCGCCGCGTTTGCCGTGGCGGCAGATTGTGGCTGCCTTTTTCGGTGCTGTTTTGGCCATCGCGGTATTGGCACAACTACAGGACTGGCGGCAAATTCCGCTGGTTTTGGGTTCGTTCGGTGCCAGCTGTTTGCTGGTATTTGCCTATCCGGCCAGTCCGTTTTCCCAGCCGCGTAACCTGATTGGTGGTCATGTGGTGTCCAGTTTGACCGGTTTGGCAGTGATGTCGTTGTGTGGTGTACAGCCGTGGAGTATGGCTTTGGCAGTGGGTATCGCCGTGGTACTGATGTTGCTGCTGCGGGTACCGCATCCGCCTGCCGGCTCCAATCCACTGATTGTGATGCTCAGTGGTGCCGGTTGGGATTTTCTGCTGACCCCCACGCTGGCCGGTACCGTACTGCTGGCTGCAGTGGCCTGTGTTTATCACAATGGCGTGTTGAAGCAAACCTATCCGCGCTACTGGTGGTAAGCCTGGGGTCGATTGATTCCGAATGCAATAACGGTATCCGGCCAAACTTCCGTATCGGCAATGTTCGGCAGTAAAATGACTTCGCGAAATCGGTATGTGTGCCAGACACCCCAGCCGGCAGATGCGGTTGATGCTTTCAAAACCGGCTTGAGCGGCCGATGATCACAGACACGGGGCTACCTGAAACCGTATGTCCCATTATTTAAGGAGTATGTTGATGTTGTTACTGCATATTGACCGCAACCACGATTCCAGCTGGTCGTTGCGGCCGTGGTTGATGATGAAGATGGCCGGCATTGAGTTTGCGGTGTGCGAGCACGATTTTCTGGACGATGTGCTTGAACAGCGCCGCCAATGGCGCTCGTTTTCACCGACATCGAAAATTCCGGTGCTGGAAGACGGAGCAGTCCGGGTGTGGGACAGCTTGGCCATCTGCCTGTATCTGGCCGAGCGCCATCCCCGGCTGTGGCCGGACGCGGCACCGGCACGGGCGTGGGCCTATGCGGCGGTGGCGGAAATGCATGCCGGTTTTGCGGTGCTGCGCAGCCGCTGTCCGTTTCCGCTGCAGGAACCCGTTATCACGATGGATGACGGCCTGGCGGCCGAAGTGGCACGTCTCGATGAATTGTGGCAGCAGGGTTTGCAGGCATTCGGCGGCGATTTTCTGGCAGGCAGCCGTTTCACTTTGGCCGATGCGTTTTATGCGCCGGTGGTGCTGCGTCTGCAACACTACGGCTTGGCCGACGGCATGAGTGCGGCGGCGCAAGGCTATATGGCACGCATTCAAGACCTGGCGGCCTTGCGCGAATGGCGGGCAAGGCCGGCTAATGCGGTGCCAAGCATTTGAGAAGGTCTCAAAATACAGGTGCCTGCTACCTGAAAAAAACAGGAAATGCCTGTAAAGTTAGCAACTTTAGTCAGTATGACAGGAGCCTCTGTTATTTTTGTACCGAAACAGCCGATGCATTATGAAGACATGTTTGCGGCTGCTTGGACGGGATTGACCGAGCGCTCAGGCTACCTGAAAACCGTTTCAGGTAGCCTTTTTCGAAATCATGGCCGCAATGGTGCGGGGTTTGCGCCATGACGGCCGCTTCAACCGCCGCTGCGGGCTTCGGCATTGGCCAGCCAGGCATCGGCCTGGCCGTCGAGGTAGAACTCCTGTTTCCAGATCGGCACTTCGGCCTTGATGGTGTCGATGATAAAGCGGCAGGCGGCGAAGGCGGCATCACGGTGTCCGGCGCTGACGCCGACCCAAACCGCCAAGTCGCCGATTTCCAAACGGCCGTAGCGGTGCACGCACACCGCCTCTTCAATGGCAAACAGCTGTTTGGCGGCGGCCAGCACCGCCGCCCCTTGGGTGCGCGCCAGCTCATCATAAGTGCTGTACACCAGGTAATCCACCGCTTTGCCGTCGTTCTGGCGGCGCACCCAACCCTCAAAGCAGGCAAAGGCGCCGCAGGATTCGTTGTTGAGCATGGATTGGCGCAGGGCGGCGGCGTCAATCGCGTGGGGGGACAAATCAAACATCTTCAGCCTCCTGCCACCGGGGGAATAAAGGCCACGGTGTCGCCTTCGGCCACGCTTTGGCTCCAAGGGCAGAAGCAGTGGTTGATGGCGGCGCGCAGCCGGCTTTGCGGCAGCTGCAAACCGTATTCCCGGGCCACTTCGGCATACAGGGCGGCGGCATCGGGCGCGCTGGTGCGGCGCTGCTCCGCATCTTTGCCGGTCTGGTCGCGGATGGCGGCAAAATACAGCACGGTAACGGTTTTAGCGTTGGAAATCATGTTTGCCTCCTGATTTGTGGCACAGCCGGATGTCTTGAATCACAATCTCATGGCTGAGTGCTTTGGTCATGTCGTACACGGTCAGGGCCGCCACCGAGACGGCGCTTAACGCTTCCATCTCCACGCCGGTCTTGTGCGAGACCGCCACTTCGGCGCGAATGATCAGGCTGTGCGTTTCGTCTTCATATTGAAAATCCAGTTGGCAGCGTTCCAGCATCATCGGATGGCACAGGGGAATCAGCTGGGCGGTGTTTTTGGCCGCCATGATGCCGGCGATGCGCGCCACTTCGGTAATCGCCCCCTTGGCGGTTTGGCCGTTGGCTGCCTGAATCCGGGCATAGGTTTCGGCCGGAAAGCACACCCGTCCTTCGGCCACCGCCACCCGGCGGGTAACGGCTTTGTCGCCCACATCCACCATGCGGCTGTGGCTGTGTTGATCCAGGTGGGTCAGATGGGTGTTTGGCTGTTCGTTCATGTGTGTGTGTCCATCACCCGACAGGCGCGGGCAAATTCGGTTGGGGTGTTGAAATTGGAAACCTGCTGCCACCAGCGGGGCATGCTGATGATTTGGTGCGGTTGCGCGGTGAGCCAAGCGGTGACTTTGCGGCCGCCGCCGGCCACATGGGCGCGCAGGTTGCCGGCCATTGCCGAGGGCCAGTAGGCCATCAGCGGGTGCACGGCGCCTCCGGGGCCGTCGCCCAAGGCGGTGATGCCCTGGCGCCACAAGGGCAGGTGGCCGGCTTGGGACAACAGGCCGATAACCTGCTCCGGCAGCAGCAGGGTGTCGCAGGCCAGCACAAAAAGGCCGTTGTCTTGCCGTCCGGCAGCCTGTTCCAGCGCCGGCAATATGGCCGCCAGCGGCCCTTGACGATCGGGCAGGGCATCCGGCAGGTAGCGGGCATGCGCCGTGCCGGGGTAGCGTTCGCTGCCTGCGGCCAGCCACAGCGGCCGTTGCGGGTGGCTGTGCGTCACCAGCCGCTGGATCAGACTTTGCTGCCGGTATCGCAGCAGCGGTTTCGGACTGCCCATGCGGCGGCTGGCGCCGCCGCACAGGATGAGCAGCGGGTCCATGACGGGTCAGCGGGCGGCATCCCAGGCATTGAATACCCGGGTAAAGCCGCAGCCGTTGATGCGCGGATCGAGCTGCGGGGCAATCACTTTTTCCCAGGCGGTGCGGCAGGCACCGGTGGAGCCGGGCAGGCAGAACACCAGCGTCTGGTTGGCGATGCCGGCCACGGCGCGCGACTGGATGGTGGACATGCCGATTTCTTCATAAGAGACCATGCGGAACATTTCGCCGAATCCCGGAATGTCTTTGTCAAACAGCAGGCTGACGGCATCGGGGGTCACGTCGCGCGGGAACATGCCGGTGCCGCCGGTAACCAGCACCACGTCAATCCCGCCATCGGCAATGGCGGTGGCCACCCGTGCCCGGATGTCGTACAAATCGTCGCGGCACAAATCGCGCGAGACCAGCACATGCCCGCCTTCGGTGGCGGCCCGGCACAGATAATCGCCACTACCGTCTTCTTGGAAGCTGCGGGTATCG
>JBHAET010000235.1:0-3226 GCA_041855705.1 Neisseriaceae bacterium | reverse complement strand
CGGGACGGTGGGTTACTGCAGCCGGCCCGGTAGTGGTGGCAGGGTGTGGCTGTTTGCCGCGGCAGCGGGCAGGAAAAAGGCAGCCCGCAGGCTGCCTGAAAATCCGTTCCGGCACACATCATGAGCCGGCGGCGGCGATTTGGCCCGAGGGGGTGGCGCGGTGATTGCTGTTTTTTTCTTTGTGCTTGAGCACGGCGCGGTCCAGTTTGTCCATCAGGCTGTCGATGGCGGCATACATGTCGGCATCGGTGGATTCAACATGCAAGTCTTTGCCGGAGAGATGAAGGTCGATTTCTGCTTTTTTGTCCAGTTTTTCCACCGATAAAGTCACCGCAATCGAAATCACGTTGTCCACATGGCGGGTGATGCGCTCCAGTTTGCCGCTGATGTAGTCTTTCAGGGCATCGGTCACTTCGATGTTCAGTCCGGTGAATTTCAGATTCATGATCAACTCCTAAGGGTTGGCGGCAATGCCGCGGGGGGCTGTCTGTCGCGGATAAAACCGGGCGGCAGACAGTCTGAAAACACAAGTTCTGGTGCCGGTACGGGTGTTCTTGGCGGGGTGGCGGGGCTGTGGCGCTGTTGCCGGCCGGTTGGTGAAGTCCGCCACTCAAAGCTGTTTGCGCTGGTGTGCCGGTGGGATTTTCAGTTCTTCACGGTATTTGGCCACCGTCCGCCGTGCCAAGGTAATGCCTTGTTTGGCCAGCTGTTCCACCAAGGTGGTGTCGGAGTAGGGGCGGCGCGGATTTTCCTGGGCGATCAGGGTTTCGAGCAGGGTTTTGACCGCTGTCTGGCTGCTGCCGCCTTCGTTGCTCTCGTTCTGGGACACGGCCTGATTGAAGAAGTAGCGTAACGCAAACACGCCTTGCGGGCAAGCCAAATATTTTTGGTTGACCGCCCGCGAAATGGTGCTTTCGGCAAGACCCAGGGCCTGGGCGGTTTCCTTAAGGGTGAGTGGTGCCAGACCGATGGGGCCGAACACGAAAAAGTCGGCCTGTTTGTCGAGTATCCATTCGGCCAGCCGCAACACCGTACTTTGGCGCTGGCGCAGGCTGTCCAGGTGTGCCTGTGCTTCTTGCAGCTTGCTTTTGAACGCCGGGTCCAGTTCCAGGTCGGCCATCAGTTCGGTGTATTCGCTGTTGAGCTGCAATTGCGGCCAGGAGGCTTTCACCACTTCCAGCTGCCAGCCGTCCTTGCCTTCGCGCACGATGATGTCCGGTTGCACATAGGCGGTGGGCTGGCTGCCGGTCAGGCCGTAGGCAGGGTAGGGATTGAGCGAGGCGATCAGCTGCAAGGCTGCCTGAAAGATGTCGGCATTCCATTGCGGCAATTGGCGCAGCAATTGTTTTTGCTGGCTGGCGTTTTGCCATTGTCCCAAATGGTGGCGCACCAGATGCAGGGCGCAATCGCGCACTGCGGTTTCCGGTTCCCGCAGCAGTTGCAGCTGGAGTGATTCGGCCAGGTCGCGCGCGCCGATGCCGGGTGGATCAAAGCCTTGCAGGGCGGCCAGCGCCGGTTCCAGATCGGCTTCGGCAATCATCCATTCCAGCGGGGTGTTGTCGGCAATTTCGGCCAGGCTGTCGGCCAAATAGCCCTGTTCGTCCAGGCTGTCGATCAGCATGTGTACCAGGGCTGCGGTGTGTTCGTCCAGCGGGTGTTCGCAAACCTGGGCGTGCAGCTGGTGGTTGAGATCCGGTTCGTCGGCCACGGTGGCCCAGATGTCAGCCGCGTCATCGCCGCCGATGTGCCGGCGCTCGGCCGGTTTGACGTATTGTGCCGGCGGCCAGTGTTCGTCGCTGCTGTTGTCGACGCGCTCCAGCATCGGGTTGTCGGCCAGCCAGTCGGCCACCTCGCTTTCCAGCGCCTGGGCAGACATGTGCAGCACCCGCAGCGATTGCTGCAGGTTCTGGTTCAGTTGCTGGGTTTGACGCAGCTTGAGGCTGAGCGCGGCTTTGTTCATGATGGCCGGAAGTTCGGTGGCGTGGTCGCGGGTGGTTGCCGGTACGGCGGTTGTTTTCTATCGGATTCAGTAGTCGAAATGTTCGCCCAGATACACGGCGCGCACCTGTTCGTTTTGCACCAGTTCATCGGGCTGGCCGGTGGCCAGCACGCTGCCCTGGCTGATGATGTAGGCACGGTCGCAGATGCGCAGGGTTTCGCGCACATTGTGATCGGTAATCAGCACGCCGATGCCGCGCTGTTTCAAAAAGGCGATGATGGTCTGGATGTCGATGACCGCAATCGGATCCACACCGGCAAACGGTTCGTCCAGCAGGATGAAGCGCGGCTCAATGGCCAGCACGCGGGCAATTTCCACCCGCCGCCGTTCGCCGCCGGACAAGGACAGGGCGGCGCTGTCGCGCAAATGTTCGATGTTCAGGTCGGCCAGCAGGCGTTCCAGTGCCGCGTCAATGGCTTTGGCATCGCGCAGGCGGATTTCCAGTACCGCGCGGATGTTTTGGGCCACCGTCATTTTGCGGAAAATGGATGCTTCCTGCGGCAGATAGCCCAATCCCAGCCGTGCGCGCTCGTGGATCGGCAGGTGCCGGATTTCCTGGCCGTCCAGGACAATGCTGCCATCGTCGGCCGCAATCAGTCCCACAATCATATAGAAACTGGTGGTTTTGCCGGCACCGTTGGGACCGAGCAGGCCCACCACTTCGCCGCCGTTCAATTCCAATCCGACCCCGTTGACCACTTGGCGCTTTTTGAAGCGTTTTTGCAGGCCGCTGACCTGCAGGCGGCTGGGCGGGGTGTGCGGAGTCGGACGGGTGTCTGTCATGGTGCTCTCTGCCTTCATGCTATTTTTTCTGCGGCTGGATCACAATGCTGACCCGGCCCTTGCCGCTGCCGCTGACGGTGTACACTTCGGTGCGGGTGTTGTAGACAATGCGGTTGCCGCGGGCGCGGTCGCCGCCGCGCTCAACGCTGGCATTGCCGGTAAGGGTAACGATGCCGGTGTTGCTGGCGTATTGCACCTGGTTGGCCTGTCCGCGCACGGTGCCCTGTTTTTCCAGCTGCTGGCCAAATTGCACCGGTGTGCCGGTGGCACTCATGCTCTGGTTGCCGGCCGCATCGCGCTTCACTTCCACCCGGGCGGCATGAATGTACAGGGTGCCCTGGCGGATTTGGACATTGCCGCTGAACACGGTGTGCTGGTTGCCCTGATCCAGCGAGCCTTGGTCGGCCTCGATTTCAATCGGCTGGTTGCGGTCGCTTTGCAGGG
>JBHAET010000234.1:0-7245 GCA_041855705.1 Neisseriaceae bacterium | reverse complement strand
GGCCTGGCCATGTTGCAGGCTGCCGGCATCGTCACCGAATGCGGTTTGATGGCCGATGTGGCACGCGAACAAAACCGCGGTTTTTTGTCGCGCATCGAACGCGGCCGGCCGTTTGTGCGACTGAAAACCGCCGCCTCGCTGGACGGCAAAACCGCACTGGCCGACGGTCGCAGCCAGTGGATTACCGGTGCCGCCGCCCGTGCCGATGTCCAGTTGCTGCGTGCCGAGAGCTGCGCCCTGCTCACCGGCATCGGCACCGTACTGGCCGACGATCCGCAATTGAACGTGCGTGCCTTTCCCACCCTGCGCCAGCCTTTGCGGGTGGTGCTCGACAGCCGCTTGCGCATACCGCTGCACAGCCGTCTGCTGCAGGATGGCGGCCCGACCCTGATCGTTACCGGCCAAGCGGATGACGGCCGGTTTGACCATTTGCCACATGTCCGGCTGTGGACCGGCTATGCCGCAGCCGACGGGTGCATCGACCTGTCGCGTTTGCTGGCCGATTTGGCCCAGCGCGAACAGGTCGGCGAACTGATGGTGGAAGCGGGTGCCAGCCTGAGCGCCGCATTGCTGCAACAGCAACAGGTGGATGAAATCGTCCACTACCAGGCACCGAAAATACTCGGCCAACCCGGCCGCGGCCTGTTTGCCTTGCCGGAGCAGCCTGCGGCACTGGCCGCTGCGCCCGGCTGGCACAGCCACAGCGTCACGCTACTGGCCGACGATCTGAAATGGGTTTTGCGGCGCACGGCATAGACGCTGCCGGGCAAAAACGCTATGATGCCACATCCGCCGCAACGCACAAAACACAGGGGGCACCACCATGCGCATTTTACTCACCGGAGCCAAAGGCCAGGTTGGCCAATGTTTCAAAGACCGGCTGCCTGAAGACTGGGAACTGATTGCCAGCGACTCCAAAACCCTCAACATTACCGATGCCAGCAATGTGCTCAATATGGTGAAAACCTTTGAGCCGGACGTGGTGATCAATGCCGCCGCCTACACCAATGTTGACAAGGCCGAAGCGCAACAGGCGCTCGCTTTTGCGGTGAATGCCGACGGCACCCGCAATTTGGCCCGGGCCGCCCAGGCCGTGGGCGCGCGTTTCATCCACATTTCCACCGATTATGTGTTCGACGGCAACCAAGGGCAGCCGATTGATGAGGACTGCGCCCCCAATCCGATCAATGTCTATGGCCAATCCAAGCTGGCCGGCGAAATTCTGGCACTCAATGCCCATATTGACACCGTGGTGGTGCGCACATCGTGGGTGTACAGCGAATACGGCCACAACTTCGTCAAATCCATGCTCAAGCGCGGCCGTGAGCATGACGAAGTGGCGGTGGCCGCCGATCAGACCGGCTGCCCGACCTATGCCGGTGATTTGGCCCAGGTATTGATTGACATTGCCGCCAATCCGGCCTTTCCTCGCGGCATCTATCATTACAGCGGCCAGCAAAGCATGAGCTGGTACGAATTTGCCCGCCGCATTTTCCAAACCGCAGCCCAAACCGACGGCCATTTTGCCCAAGTCAAGGTCAAGGCCATCAGCGGCGAAGAAGTCGCCACCGTTGCCCGCCGCGCACCGTTTACCGTGCTCAACACCCAACGCTTGCGCGAGCAGTTGTCGCCATCGCGCAGCGAAACCCCGCTGCAGGAAGTGATCCAGCGCTTGCTGGCCTAGCCACAATACCGACACCCGGCAGCACCACTCAGCAGGACGGACCCATCCGTCCTGCAATCCGTTTCCCGTCCAACACTCGCCGCCAGCGGCTTTGCCAACAAACATGCCATGACCCAGCAGCTCGAACGCACCTGCCAGCAACTTGACAACCAAACCGCCGTCATCGGCATCGTCGGCTTGGGCTATGTCGGCCTGCCCCTGTTACTGCGCTACAGCCAGGCCGGTTTTCCGGTGATCGGCTTTGACATCGATACCGACAAAGTGGCCCGCCTCAATCGTGGCGAAAGTTACATCGAACACATTGCCGGCAGTGACATTCAGGCAGCCTGCAACCGCGGTTTTACCGCCACCACCGATTTTGCCCGCATTGCCGAATGCACTGCCATCATTCTGTGCGTGCCCACCCCGCTCAACAAATACCGCGAACCGGACATCAGCTTCGTCATCCACACCACCGACATGGTGAAACCGTATCTGCGGGCCGGCCAAATCCTGTCACTGGAGAGCACCACCTATCCGGGAACCACCGAAGAAGAATTGCTGCCGCGGATGCAGGAGAGCGGTTTGACGGTGGGCGAAGACCTGTTCCTGGTGTATTCGCCCGAACGCGAAGACCCGGGCAATCCCGATTTTGAAACCCGCACCATTCCCAAGGTCATCGGTGGCCATACCGCCGCCTGCCTACAGGCCGGTATTGCCCTGTACCAGCCGGCTATCGACACCGTGGTGCCGGTCAGCTCGACCAAGGCGGCGGAAATGACCAAGCTGCTGGAAAACATCCACCGCGCCGTCAATATCGGCCTCGTTAACGAAATGAAAATCGTGGCCGACAAAATGGGCATCGACATTCACGAAGTGATCAATGCCGCCGCCACCAAACCCTTCGGTTTTGTGCCCTATTATCCCGCTCCCGGCATCGGCGGCCACTGCATCCCGATCGATCCGTTTTACCTGACCTGGAAAGCGCGCGAATACGGTGTCAACACCCGCTTTATCGAACTGGCCGGCGAAGTCAATTCGGCCATGCCCGATTATGTGGTGCACAAAACCGTGCTGGCACTCAACCAGCGGCAAAAATCGGTCAACGGCGCCCGCATTCTGGTACTGGGCATTGCCTACAAGAAAAACGTGGACGACATGCGCGAAAGCCCGTCGGTGCACATTATGGAACGTTTGCGCGACCTGGGTGCCGAAGTGGCCTATGCCGACCCGCATGTACCGGTGTTCCCCAAAATGCGCGAACACCACTTCGAATTGAGCAGCCAGCCGCTCACCGCCGCCTCATTGGCCACCTACGATTGCGTGATTCTCGCCACCGCCCACGACCGCTTCGACTATGCGCTGATTGCGAAACACGCACCGCTGCTGATCGACACCCGCGGCCAATACCGCGACCCGCAACCGAATCTGGTCAAAGCCTGATACCGAGGCTGCCTGAAACCGTTTGCCGGCCACCGGGTTTTCAGGCAGCCTGAAATTCTTGAGGAGCCGCCATGCCCCAAACCATCACCCAAGGCAAAATCAAATGCGCACTCATCGGCTGCGGCCGGATTGCCCAAAACCATTTTGCCGCCATCAAGGCCCATGCCGCCGATCTGGAACTTGTCGCAGTGTGTGACAACGACCCGGTCAATCTGCAGGCGGCGGCCGAACAGACCGGTGCCCGGCCTTATGCTGATGACCGCACCCTGCTGGCCGAAACCGATGCCGACCTGATCATTCTCACCACCCCTTCCGGCCTGCATCCGGAACAGGCGGTGCAGGCTTTGGAAGCCGGTTGTCACGTGATGACCGAAAAACCGATGGCCACCCGTCTGGCCGATGGCGAGCGCATGGTGCGTGCCGCCGACCGCGCCGGCAAATATTTGTTTGTGGTCAAACAAAACCGGCTCAATGCCACTTTGCAACTGCTGAAACGGGCGGTGGACGAAAAACGCTTCGGTCGCATCCACATGGTGCACCTCAACGTGTTCTGGACCCGGCCGCAAGCCTATTACGACCAGGGCAACGGCTGGCGCGGCACCTGGGAGTTCGATGGCGGCGCCTTCATGAACCAGGCCAGCCATTACGTTGATTTGATGGAATGGCTGATCGGGCCGGTACAGGACGTACAGGCCATGATTTCGACCCACCGGGACATCGAAACCGAAGACACCGGCGTGCTCAACGTGCGTTGGCGCAACGGTGCGCTGGGCTCAATGGCGGTCACCATGTGCACCTATCCGAAAAATCTGGAAGGCTCCATCACCATTCTGGGCGAAACCGGCAGTGTCCGCATTGGCGGAGTGGCGGTCAACGAAATCCAGACCTGGCAATTTGCCGACGTACGCGATTACGACGCCCAAATCCAGCATGCCAATTATGAGACCACCTCGGTGTACGGCTTTGGCCACCCGCTGTATTACCAAAACGTGATCGAGGTATTGCGCGGCCGGGCCAAGCCCGTTACCGACGGCCGTGAAGGCTTGAAATCGCTGGAACTGCTGATTGCCGCCTATCTGTCGGCACGCGACCGCAAAACCGTGTCCCTGCCGCTGATTTACTGAAGCCAACCGACGAAACAAGGCTGCCTGCCACATGAATCCACCCGCCTACAGTGTCCATCCCAGTGCCATTGTTGATGACGGCGCCCAAATCGGCGAGGGCAGTCGCATCTGGCATTTTGCCCACATCTGCGCCGGCGCCCGGATTGGCCGCCGCTGCTCCTTGGGCCAAAACGTGTTTGTCGCCAACCGGGTGCGCATCGGCGATGACTGCAAAATCCAGAACAATGTTTCGGTGTACGACAATGTGACGCTGGAGGACGGCGTGTTTTGCGGCCCGAGCATGGTGTTCACCAATGTTTACAACCCGCGCGCCCTGATCGAGCACAAAAGCGAATACCGCGACACGTTGGTCAAAACCGGTGCCAGCCTGGGCGCCAACTGCACCATTGTCTGCGGCGTCACCATCGGCCGCTTCGCCCTGATTGGTGCTGGTGCCGTCATCAAGCACGATGTGCCCGATTACGCCCTGATGGCCGGCGTGCCGGCCCGTCAAATCGGCTGGGTCAGCGAATACGGCGAACGGCTGGATTTGCCGCTCTACGGCAACGGCGAGGCCATCTGTCCCCATACCGGCACACGCTACCGCTTGAACAACGGCCAGCTGGCGCGTGTTGAGGCTGCCTGAAAGGAAACCATGCAATTTATCGACCTGCACGCGCAGCAAAACCGGATCAAAGCCGACATTGATGCCAACATCCAAAAAGTGCTGGCCCACGGCCAGTACATTCTCGGTCCGGAAGTGGCCGAGCTGGAAAGCCGGCTGGCCGCCCATTGCGGCGCACGGCACTGCATCACGGTGGCCAACGGCACCGATGCGCTGCAAATCGCGCTGATGGCGCTGGGCATCGGTGCTGGTGACGAAGTCATCATTCCCGGCTTTACCTATATCGCCACTGCTGAAACCGCCGCCCTGCTGGGCGCTCAACCGGTGTATGTGGACATTGACCCGCAAAGCTACAACATTGATCCCTGCCAAATTGCGGATACCATCACCCCCAAAACACGGGCCATCATGGCCGTTTCCCTGTACGGACAATGTGCCGATTTCGATGCCATTAACCGCATTGCGGCCGAACACGGCCTGCCGGTGATCGAAGACGCCGCCCAAAGCTTTGGCGCCAGTTACCAAGGGCAAAAATCGTGCAACCTCACCACCATTGCCTGTACCAGCTTTTTTCCCACCAAACCCTTGGGCTGTTATGGCGACGGCGGCGCCGTGTTTACCAATGACGACGATTTGGCCACCGTGATGCGCCAAATCGCCCGCCACGGCCAGGATCGGCGCTACCACCACATCCGCGTCGGCATCAACAGCCGGCTCGATACCCTGCAAGCCGCCATTCTACTGCCCAAGCTGGCGATTCTGGATGAAGAAATCGCCCTGCGCCAGCAGGTGGCCGCACGTTATACCGAGCTGCTGCACGCCATCGGCATCCACTCCACCCCGCAGATTGCCGCCGGCAACACCAGCGCCTGGGCGCAATACACCATCCGTGTCAGCAACCGCGATGCGGTTCAGGCAGCCTTGCAAGCGCAAGGCATTCCCACCGCCGTGCACTATCCGATTCCGCTCAACCGTCAACCGGCAGTGGCCAGTGATGCGGTCTTGCCGGTGGGCGATGCCATCGCCGCCGAGGTGCTGAGCCTGCCGTTTCATCCCTATCTGAGCGCCACCGAACAACAAAGGGTGGTGGAAAGCCTGCGTCCGTGCGTCTGAAAGGGTATTGGCAACAGCATCCGCTGCTGCGCCATGTGTCCATTCTGCTCAGCGGCACGGTGCTGGCACAGGCCATCCCCCTGCTGGTCAGTCCGTTACTCACCCGGCTCTACACCCCGGCCGAATTTGGCCTGCTGACCCTGTATCTGGCAGTGGTCAACGGCCTGCTCACGGTGGCCTGCTGGCGCTACGAACTGACCATCGTGATGGCCAAAACCGATGCCGAAGCCCGCAGCCTGCTGCGCCTGTGCGGCCGCATCAGCCTGATCAGCTGCGCGCTGTTTTGCCTGTTGCTGTCAGTGGGCGCCGAAGCGATGGCCGCCTGGCTGCGCAGCCCCGCACTGGCACCCTGGCTGTGGCTGGCTGCCGTCCATGTGCTGTTGCTCGCCCTGCTACAAAGCGCGGTCTACTGGCTGACGCGCCGCCGCCAATACGGCCTGATCAGTCGCAACAAAGTGACCCAAAGCGGCGGCACGGCTGCCACCCAGATCGGCTTGGGACTGGTGCCGGCGCTGGGGGTAACCGGACTGGTGGCCGGCACCCTGATCGGCCATGCGGCCGCCGCCTGGCCGCTGTGGCGCCATGTGCGTCCTGAACTGGCCCGCGGCCGGCTCGACCGCCGCCGGCAGTGGGTGCTGCTCAAGCGTTACCGGCGCATGCCCCTGCTCAACGGTCCCAATGCGCTGGTCGATGCGGTACGCCTCAATGGCATACCGCTGATGCTGGCCTATGGCTTTTCACAAGCCCTGCTCGGCCAGTTCGCCCTGGCCTGGCGCCTGTTGCAGGCACCGGTGTCGCTGGTCAACAGCGCGGTCTCGCAGGTCCTGTTCCAGCAAATGGCAGCCGCCAATCCGCCGGCCTTGCGCCGATTGCTGCGCCGCAGCCTGTTGCTGCTGGCCCTGGCCGGCGCGCTGCCGTTTGCCGGACTTTACCTGCTGGCGCCGACCGTTTTTCCGTGGCTGTTCGGCGCCCAATGGCAGCTCGCCGGCGACCTTGCCCGCGTGCTGACACCGTGGCTGTACCTGAATTTCATCACCTCACCCTTGTCCGGTTTTTTTCTCATTACCCAGCGCCAGCTGCCCCTGCTGCTGTTTTCGCTGGCCTATGCCGCCACGCCGCTGCTGCTGATTTACCACTCCGAGCAAGACCTGCTGGGCACCTTGCAGCGGGTGTCGGTTGGCATGAGCCTGTTGCTGCTGGTGTTTATCGGCATGCTGTGGCTGCTGGGCAACCGGAGGGCAACATGAGTACGCTGCTGCTCATCACCCACCAATATCCGATGGCACGGGGTGACGGTT